>NZ_JBHVZA010000009.1:88946-270361 GCF_042880275.1 Streptomyces sp. NPDC058308 | reverse complement strand
CCCGGTACTGGGCGTACCGGGATGAGCCCGACAACGCGGCGAGCGTGCGTGCCAGGCGTCGCGAGGCAGACGCGAGTTTGACGACAGGGCCTAGGCCAGCCTCTCGACCGCCTTGAGGACCTGCTCCGCGCCGTCCTCCGCGGCCATGGTCCGGGCGAGGCCGGTAGCGGAACGCGCGTACGTCTCCTCGCGCACCGCACGGCCGAGCGCGTCCGCGAGACGAGGTGCGGTCAGGCCCTTGAAAGGGATCGGGTCGGTCGCCGCGCCGAGGGAGGCGAGGCGGCCGGCCCAGAAGGGCTGGTCCGCGGTGACCGGTACGGGGACGGCCGGGACGCCCGCGCGCAGTGCCGCCGCCGAGGTGCCCGCGCCCGCGTGGTGCACCACGGCCGCCACCCTGGGGAACAGCAGGGAGTGCGGCACCTCACCGACCGTCAGGATGTCGTCGCCGGACGCCGAGAGACCGGCCCGTCC
Source organism: Streptomyces sp. NPDC058308 (assembly GCF_042880275.1). Taxonomy (NCBI): domain Bacteria; kingdom Bacillati; phylum Actinomycetota; class Actinomycetes; order Kitasatosporales; family Streptomycetaceae; genus Streptomyces; species Streptomyces sp. NPDC058308. The sequence goes on along the minus strand of NZ_JBHVZA010000009.1, from coordinate 269,890 downwards.
CGCCTGCAGCACGCCCCGCAGCCCGGCCGCGCGCAGCGCCTGCACCGCGAGCTCGCTCAGCCGCTCGCCGTCTCCGCCCGCCATGCTGCCGAACCCGATGAACACCGGCGGCGGCCCGGCCCGCAGGAAGTCGTCGAGGTCCGGCGGCAGGCCGCTCGCCGGGTCGTGGTGCGGCCACCAGTTGCCGACGACGTCGAGCCCGGCCCGCCAGTCCGCGGGTCTCGGCACCACGGCCGGGCTGAAGCCGTGCAGGACCGGCCAGCCCGCCCGCTCCTGCCGGGCGCGGACCCGGCCCGGCGTCGCGGCGGGCAGCGAGAGGCGGACGCGCAGGTCGCGTACGGCGTCGGCGTAGACCCGGTCGACCATGCGCAGGGCGAATCCGCCGAGGACGCGGTTGCCGAAGCCGCCGAGGGACCGCGTGGCCCCGACGACGGGCGGGAACGCCCGGGTGGGGTGGGCGGGTTGGAGGTACGCCCCGAGGGACGGTATGCCCATGGCCTCTGCCAGCTGCCAGCCGAGCGGCGCCGTCGTCGTGGAGAGCACCAGCAGGTCCGTGCCGCGCACGGCCGCGTCGACGAGGCCGCCGCCGAGTGCGCGCACGAAGCCCGCGGCAGCCCGCAGGAGTTCTCCCCGCCCGTCCGCACGCCGCTGGTCGTCCGTATCGGCAGGCAGTTCGCGGAACCGCAGGCCGGCGGCCGCGACGAGCGGCGCGAACGAGCCGTGCGTAGCGAGCGCGACATCGTGTCCGGCTTCGCGGAGCCGGACACCGAGGCCGGTGTAGGGGGCGACGTCGCCGTACGAACCGGCTGCTGCGATCAGGATGCGCGTCATCGGTTTCCTTCGGGGTCCGAGCCGGCTCCGCGGCCACTCTCAACCTCAGCTATAGGGTGAGGGTCACCGGTCACCGGGGCACCCTCAGGCTCATGTCGAGCCTCCTGCTCGTGTCCAGCCGCCTGCTCGTGTCCAGCCGCCTGCTCGTGTCCACCCTCCTGCTCGTGTCCGGCCTCCTGCTCGTGTCCAGCCTCCTGGCTCTCCCGCGCCTTCGCGTTGGCGCGTACCGCCGTACGCAGATACGCGGCGAGCCCCGGCCGCTGCTGGGACGTCGGCACGACGAGGGCGAAGGCGCGCGGGTCGTCGGCGAAGTCGTCCGCGATGCGCACGTGCATCTCGGGCGGGCACGGGGTGAACCAGCGGGCGAGGTGCTGCCGGTGCGCCTCCGCCAGGTCACGGGCCCGTCCGCCCTCGGCGGGCTCCCCGGCGTCGAAGGCGGCGAGCAGCTCCTCCCGCCAGCGCGCGACCTCACCCATGAGCCGCGCCCAGTCCTCCTTGGAGTGCGTGGCGGCGCTCTCCATGGCCGCCCGGTGCCCCGCGCTGTCCTGCCACTTCAGCTCGGCCTCGGTGGCGTAGCTCAGGTCGAAGGTGATCTCGCCGAACACCTCGGACCGTTCCCGGGGGCTGAGACTCACCCCGGTCCGCTGCAGCTCCATGGCCCGCTCGGCGACGTCAGCGAGGCGCTCCAGCTCGTCGATCTGCTCGCGCAGCGCCCGGTGCCTGGCCTTCAGCCGGCCGAGGGCGTCGGCCTGCGGTCCCGTCAGGATCTCGGCCGTCTCGTCGAGGGTGAAGCCGAGCTCGCGGTAGAAGAGGATCTGCTGCAGCCGGGCGAGGTCGGCGTCGTTGTACAGGCGGTAGCCGCCGGGGCTGCGCTCGCCGGGGGTGAGCAGCCCGGAGCGGTCGTAGTGGTGCAGGGTGCGGACGGTGACGCCCGCGAAATCGGCGACCTGACCGACGGTGTAACTCATGGATCTCGCCTTTCGTCGACGCACAGCCTGCAGCCTGACGCGACGTAAGGGTCAACCCGGGGGCGTCAGGCCGGCTGCCGCAGCAGATGAGCACAGGATCGGACACGGCCCGCTTCGTCTCTTGCCCGAGCAATCATGTACGGGACACTGTGTCTGCCACATCCGTCACCACCGACGCACGAGGTGCAGGCATGAACGAGGTGCGGGCATGAGCAGTGGGACAGAGCCGGTCACGGGTTCCGGCGGCGGTCCCGGGCGGCGGCGCTTCCTCGGCGCGCTGACGGGAGTGGCCGTGGCGGGCACGGTGTCCGCCGCCTCGGGCTGTGCCTCGCCGACCGAGGCGGAACGGGAACGTCCCGACCGCGCCCACCGCGCCCACCGCGACCCCGCATCCTCCGCCGCCCACCGGCCGCGCGGCGAACGGCCGTTGTTCCTGGGGACGTACACCTCGCGGGAGGGCGGCGGCGGGGGCATCGGCCTGGCGGCGTACGACGACGTGACGGGGCGCATCACCGGCACCGGTACGCTCACCGGCGTCCCCGACCCCTCCTATCTGGCGCTGCACCCCTCGGGCCGGACCCTCTACGCCGTCAACGAGCGCGAGAAGGGCGGCGTGACCGCCGTGGCGCTCTCGCCGTCCGGCGGTCACGAGGTGCTCGGTACCCGGGACACCGGCGGCGCGGGCCCCTGTCACCTCTGGGTGCACCCCGGCGGGCGGTGGCTGCTCAGTGCGAACTACGCCTCCGGCAGTGTCGCCGTCCACCCCGTCCAAGCGTCCGGGGCGCTCGGTGAGCGGACCGACCTGGTCGAGCACTCAGAGCCGCCGCCCGGTCCCGGCCAGCAGGGTCCGCACGCCCACCAGATCAGCACGGCGCCCGACGGCCGCCACGTCCTCGCCGTCGACCTCGGCAACGACACCGTCTACACCTACCGCCTCGACGAGAAGGCGGGCACGCTCAGCCGTGTCTCGCACGTGACCGTGCGGCCGGGCGCGGGCCCCCGCCACCTCACCTTCCACCCTTCGGGCCGCTTCGCGTACCTCGCCAACGAGGTGGACAACACGGTCGTCGTCTGCGCGTACGACCCCGCCACCGGCCGTCTCACCCCGGGCGAGCCGCAGCCGACGGGCGCCGACGGAGGCACCAACTACCCGGCCCAGATCGTGGTGACGCGCGAGGGACGCTTCGCCTTCCTCGCCAACCGGGGCCACAACAGCATCGCGCGGTACGCGATCGAGCGCGGCGGGGCCCGGCTGCGACTGCTGGACACGGTCTCCGTCGACGGCGACTTTCCGCGACAGCTCGCGTTCTCGCCGTCCCAACGGCTTTTGTTCACCGCGAACCAGAAGTCGAATTCGGTGAGTGTCTTTCAGGTCGACGGACGCACCGGAAATCTCCGTCTCACGGGCAAGCCGTTCACGGCGCCGGTCGCGGTGTGCGCACTGCCGCTCTGAAAGTGATGCCGATCGAGAACACCTCACCCAAGGAGGACATCGCGGTCAAGGACATCGCGGTTCCCCGCCGACGTACCAGCTGAATCCGTCGGACGCGTGGCTGAGCGTTCATGCGTACGCGCCCGCCCCGAACGTCAGATGACCATGACCCGGCGCCCGCGCGTGTGACCGGCTTTGCTGTCGACGTGCGCGGCCGCCGCCTCGGCGAGCGTGTACGACTTCTCGACCGGGATGTGCAGCTTTCCCCGCGAGATGAGACCGGCGGCCTCGCTCAGCGCGTCCGGCACGCTCCCTGCCACACCGGAGAAACGGACACCGTGTTCCGGCGCACCGAGATCGGCGATGGAGATCACCTTCCGCGGGTCCCCGGTCAGCTCGACGAGCTCGCGGATCACGCCCGAGCCCGCCAGATCGAGAGCTGCGTCGACCTGACCGAGCTGCCGCACCCGCTCGACCCAGCCCTCGCCGTACGTGGTGGCGATGGCGCCGAGGCCGCGCAGATAGTCCTGGTTCGCGGCGCCGGCCGTGCCGATCACCGTGATGCCGCGCTCACGGGCGATCTGCAGGACCGCCGATCCGACTCCCCCGGACGCGCCGCTGACCAGGAGCGTCTGCCCGGGCTGCACCCCGCTCTCACGGATGACGCGCAGCGCGGTCTCCACGACGGAGGGATACCCGGCCGCCTCTTCGAACGTCAGCCCCTCGGGCATGCGGGCCCAGGCCGAAAGGACGGCGAACTCGGCGTAGGTGCTCGCCCCTTCACCGAAAACGTGGTCGCCGACCTCGACCCCTTCGACGCCCTCACCGACCTCGTCCACCACCCCTGCGGCATCAAGGCCCACTCCGGAGGGCAGCTCGGTCGGATGAGCCCCCAGGACCTGGCCTTCCCGGACCCGCCAGTCGACGGGGTTCACTCCCGCCGCCCGTACGGCGATGCGTATGCGGCCGGGGCCCGCGTGGGGCTCCTCGGCGTCGATGAGGTGCAGGACATCCGGGCCGCCGAACTCGGCGAAGGTCACTTTCTTCATGCCGCCGAACGTAACACTAACGGTTAGCTTTTAACAACGGTTATTGTTTCGCGGCTGATAGCATCAGGCCATGACCGAGCCGCCCGGCCGCCGTGAGCGCAAGAAGGCCGCGACCCGCCAGAAGATCGCCGACACCGCCCTGCGGCTCTTCCTGGAACGCGGGTACGACGCGGTGGGTATCCGTGACGTGGCCGCCGAGGCCGACGTGGCCGTCACCACGCTCTTCTCCCACTTCGCCTCGAAAGAGGCGCTCGTGTTCGAGCAGGACGAGGACTTCGAGCACCGCCTCGCGCAGGCGGTCGCCGACCGGGGGCCGCACGAGCCGCTCATCCCCGCGCTGCGCCACGAGATGCGGGCCCTGGTGCGCCACTGCACGGCGGACGGCGCGGCCCCGGTCTGGCGCATGATCGACGAATCCTCCGACCTGCGGGAGTACGAGGAGTCGATGAGGCTGCGCCATGCGGAGTCGCTCGCCGCGGCCATCGCCGCCGATCTCGAACTGCCCCGGCCCACGACGGCCTGCCGGACGATCGCGCGGTTCGTGGTCGACGCCCATTCACTGGCCCGCGAGTCGCCCGACCCGGACGCCGCGGTGGACGAGGTCTTCCGGATGATCGAGGCCGCCTGGGACGTCACCGGTCACTGACGCGCGTACCGAGTACCTAAGAGCCTGTCTTTGAACCCCCGTCGTCCGCGCGAAGCGCGGGCGCAGCGGCGCTCGGTGCGTGCGATCGGCGTGCGGAGTTCCAGGTCATGTGGCGGAGCCACCTGTCCTGGGGCTCCGTGCGCCGAGCGTGCGTGCCGAGCGTCGGGGCGCAGGCGGGGGTTCAAAGACAGGCTCTAAGCGAACAGCTCGTAACGGATGGGGTCGTCGGGGAGCGTGAGGTTGAAGCCTTCCTCCGCGAACGTCAGCACGGTGATGACGACGGCGATGGCGAGGAGCAGCCGGACCACGGCCTTGGACCCGATGCCGTAGGACGTCCCCCTGGGCATCAGCTGCGGAGCGAAGACGAAACTCAGGGCAGAGAAGACGATCACGACGACAAACGTGACCAGGGCCCAGGTGTACATGTGCAGGCCCAGCACCGCGGGGCCGTACCCCTTGGAGTCGGTGAGGTGCAGCATCACCTGACGGGTCGCCATGCCCGCCCCGGCGACCGCCGCGACGATCGACAGACCGTATCCGGCCATGTAGTCGACCGTGCTGATCTCTCCGGACCGGGAGCGCACGATGACGTAGGCGGGCCCGGCGGCACAGAGCAGCATCGCCATGCGCTGCACCACGCACAGCGGGCACGGCATGTCGCCGTGGAAGATCTGGAAGGCGAGGCTGGTGAGGAGGATCCCGCAGTACGCGAGGACGAAGGCGTGCGCGAGGAGGAACCCCAGGCGGTTGCCGAAATGAGGGTCGGGTCGGTTGCCGACGCGATGGCCGAATGCGGTGCTCATACGTCGCCCCGTCAGTAGGAGTAGCCGAGCGGGCTGGTGACGTGGTGGTCGAACATCAGCAGCGATGCCGCCGTGGAGGCGAGGAGCAGGCCGATGACCCAGGGACGGGGCTTGTCGAGTGCCACCGCGAGCAGGGCGGCGAGGATCAGCAGGAAGATGAGGGTGTCCACGGCCGCACGGTAGGACCCGAAGGGCGGCCGGCGCGGGCGACGCGCGCGCAGCGGTGCGGTGGGTGGCGCGGACAGCGGACACGGCGGGCTCGGGCAGGGTCGGGCAGGGGTGGCCCATGGGCTGGAGCGTCCGGGCGTTCTCGGGTGCGGGGACGGGCGTGGGGCCCTGCCGACCCGCCCCCCACACCCTCGCCCGTACCGTCCCGGCGCCGGTTCGCCGAGGTGGTCAGTCCGTCAGTTGGACGTCAGACCGCCGTCCACCGCCAGGGCCGCCCCCGTGGAGAACGAGGCGCGGTCGCTGCACAGCCACAGGGCCGCCTGGGCGATCTCGACCGGCTCGGCCATGCGCTTCTGCATCTGGCGGGCGACGAAGGCCTGCTCCAGCTCCGGCCGCGCCTCGACCACCTGACTGATCATTTCCGTGCGCGTGGTGCCGACGACGAGCGTGTTGATACGGATGTCGTGCGCGGCGTACTCGGCCGCGGCGGCCCTGGTCATGCCGAGCACCGCGTGCTTCGCGGCGACGTAGGGCACGGGGGCGCCGGTGGCCACCATCGCCGCGGTGCTTGCCGTGTTGACGATCGCGCCCTTGCCGGCTTCGAGCATCACCGGGATCTGGGCGCGCAGGCAGTTCCAGGTGCCGCGGACGTTGATGTCCATCGTGCGGTCGAAGACGTTCTGGTCGAGCTCGTGCAGCGGCGCCAGCTGGTCGCCGGCGTACCCCGCGTTGTTGAACGCCGCGTCCAGCGCGCCGAAGTGCTCGCGCGTCGCGTCGACCGCGCGCTGCACGTCATCGGCGACCGAGACGTCGCCCGCACTGATCGCCGCCCGGCCGCCCGAGTCGTTGATCTCCTTGGCGATGCGGACCAGCGCCTCCTCGCGGCGGGCCATGAGCAGGACCGCCGCCCCCTCCGCGGCGAACAGCCGTGCGGCCGCCTCACCGATCCCGCTCGACGCACCCGTGATCATGACGGCCTTGCCGGCCAGCAGTCCATTCGTTTCGGTCATGGCGTGAGTAAAGCCCCTGCGGCCCGGGCCCGCACCCCTCAATGATCATGAGATCTCCCACAGTGGAGGGATTCGCCGGGCGGGCGGCCTCGTCTCGATAAGGTGCCCGGTGTGATCAACTCATCTGCCGACAAGGCCAGTACGAGCCCGGACGACACCGAGGTCGCGACGGCCGGGGCGCGCGCGGGCGCGGAGGTGGTGCGCGCCATGTACGGCCGGCGGCTCACCCGTATCGACAAGGGCGCCGGCGACTTCGCCACCGCCGCCGACGTGGCGGCCGAGGAGGCGATCCTCGACGTCATCCGGGCCGCCCGGCCCGATGACGCGGTGCTCGGCGAGGAAGGCGGACAGCACGGTTCCGCCGAGGCGGCGCGCCGCTGGCTGGTGGACCCGCTGTGCGGCACCTTGAACTACGCCGCCGGAAACATGCTGGTGGCCGTCAACGTGGCGCTGCGAGACGGTCCCGCGGCGGTGGCCGACCCGTTCAGCAGTGAGGTCTTCATCACCGACGGCCGAAGTGCCCGGCTACGGCACGAGGGGATCGATGCCCCGCTGGTCCCCACTGCCGCCACCCGGCTGGTGGACGTCAACCTGGACCCGCCGTTCCCGGGCGCGCCCGGGTTCCGGGGCGTGAACCTGCTGGCCCACCCGGAGTTCGTCGCGCGGTTCCGCCCCCGGGTCGTGTCCACGTCGCTGGCCGTGGCCTGGGTGGCTGCGGGCAGGCGGGCCGCCTACGTCACGGACGGCGGCGACCTCTCGGGAAGCGTGCACTTCGCCGCGGGCATCGCCTTGTGCCGGGCCGCGGGGTGCGTGGTCACCGGCATCGACGGCGCGCCGGTCGGACGGGGCGGCCGGGGGCTTGTCGCGGCGGCTGACGCCGAGACCCATGGCCTGTTGATGTCGATGATCCGCAGTGGCCTCAGGCACTGAAGGGACGGAGGAAGCAGGCGGTTGCCGGACCGGCCCCACTCCTGCGGGACGCGGGGCCCGGACTTGATTACCGTACGTGGGTATGAGCACGGACCTGACCGCACTTCTCGTCGGCGCCGCCGTTCTGGTCGCCGCGACGCTCGCCGTCGCGGTCGTACTGCTCGTACGTCTCGTCCGCACCCGGCGCGACCTGCGCAGAGCCGGGCTTCCCGTCGAGCGGCAGTGGGTCTTCTGGGCGGCGGTCGCCTATCTCGTGCTGCCCGCCGACCTGTTGCCGGACCCTATCTTCCTGGACGACATCGGGGTGCTCGTGCTGGCCCTGCGGTCGATGCGGTCAGCCTCCGACGGGCCGTCCGCGCCGGGTGGCTGAGAGGCGGGCCTTCATCAGGAGTGCGTGCATGCACTCCGTCACCTGCGTGACGTCCTCGACGAGCTGGTGGAACGGGAGGCGGACGTCCGCCTGGCCGCGCGCGCGTTCCAGACGCAAGCAGATGCCGTGCCGGTCGATGGCCAGGGGTCGGACCCGCACCACGCCCTGCAGGCTGTCCGGGCTGATGAGGCGGGTGAGTTGCTCGACGGCGTCCGGGTGGGCGTCGGCGAGATGGGTGAGCAGGCGCGACTCCGCCTCGGCGAGCGGGTCGGGCACGGCCAGGGCGAGTTCGTCGAGCTCGACGCCGACACGCTCTCCCGTGGAGTCGTGCAGCACGGCGCAGGTCGGCTCGAAGACGAGGTCCTGCCCGTCGTACGCCAGCGCCCCGGACAGCCAGAGCCGTGCGCGGATCCGGTCCCTGAGCGGCACCGGCGCGACGTCGGCGAACTCGACCATGGTGGACGGCTCGCCGCGGGGCGCGCAGATCAGGGCGGCGGCCAGTGCGCTGTCCTCGGGCGGCGACAGCCGGAGCCTGCCGTCCTCCATGACGCTGTGCGCGCCCACGAGTTCGTCCCTGCCGATCTCTGTGGTCACCGCGCAGGACCATGCGGTGGCGAGCACGGAACGAGCGCGTGCCGCCGCCGTGGGCACGGTCGTGCTGCTCTGACGGACACCCATCCTCAACCTCCATTAGGTAAGCCTTGCCTAACTTATATGAGATCGCGGAACAGGGCCAGTACGCCTCATGGCCCCGCGCGGCGAACCACGCGGGGCCATGAGGCGTACATCGGGTGAGGCGACGGCATCAGTGGCCCCGGGCGATCCACTCCTCCAGGTGCGGCGCCTCGTCGCCGATCGTGGTGCTGTCACCGTGTCCGGTGCGCACCACCGTGACGGGCGGCAGCGTCAGCAACCGCTCCCTGATGGACGCCACGATCGTCGGAAAGTCGCTGAACGAACGGCCCGTCGCGCCGGGGCCGCCCGCGAAGAGCGTGTCGCCGGTGAAGACCGTGCCGAGTCCGGGTGCGTGCAGGCTGACCGCGCCGTGGCAGTGGCCGGGCGTGTGCAGCACCTTCAGGACCGTGCCCGCGACGGCCAGTTCCTGCCCGTCGGAGAGCTCGCCGTCCGGGGCGCGGTCGGGGTGCGTCCGCTTCCACAGCTCCGCGTCCGCCGGGTGCAGCAGGATGGGCGCGCCCGTGCGGTCGGCGAGCGCCGGGGCCGCGTCGATGTGGTCGTCGTGGGCGTGCGTGCAGACGATCGCGACGAGCCTGCGCTCCCCCACCACCTCGGCGATGGCGTCCGCGTCGTGCGCGGCGTCGATGACGACACACTCGCTGTCGTCGCCCACGATCCATACGTTGTTGTCGACCTCCCAGGTGCCGCCGTCCAGGGAGAAGGTCCCGGACGTGACGAGGTGGTCGATGCGCGCGCCGGGCGCGCCCGCCGTGGCGTCGGCCGCCATCAGAACATCACCACCGAACGGAGCACGTCGCCGTGGTGCATGCGCTCGAAGGCCTTCTCCACGTCCGCCAGGGCAATCGTCTCCGTGACGAACGCGTCCAGGTCCAGACGCCCCTGCTGGTACAGGTCGATCAGCATCGGGAAGTCGCGGGAGGGCAGGCAGTCCCCGTACCAGCTCGACTTGAGCGCGCCGCCGCGCCCGAAGACGTCGAGCAGCGGCAGCTCGATCCTCATCTCCGGCGTCGGGACCCCGACGAGGACGACCGTGCCCGCCAGGTCGCGGGCGTAGAAGGCCTGCTCGTACGTCTCGGGACGGCCGACCGCCTCGATGACGACGTCGGCGCCGTTGCCGCCGGTCAGCTCGCGCACGGCCTCGACGGGGTCGGCGGAGCGGGAGTTGACCGTGTGCGTGGCGCCCAGGCTCTTGGCCGTCTCCAGCTTCTTGTCGTCGATGTCCACGGCGATGATGCGCGCGGCGCCCGCCAGGCGGGCGCCCACGACCGCGGCGTTGCCGACGCCGCCGCAGCCGATGACGGCGACCGAGTCGCCCCGGCCGACGTCGCCGGTGTTGATGGCGGCGCCGATGCCCGCCATCACGCCGCAGCCGAGCAGACCGGCCGCGGCCGGGGAGGCGGCCGGGTCGACCTTGGTGCACTGCCCGGCGGCGACGAGGGTCTTCTCGGCGAAGGCCCCGATGCCGAGCGCGGGCGACAGCTCGGTGCCGTCGGCCAGGGTCATCTTCTGCTTCGCGTTGTGCGTGTCGAAGCAGTACTGGGGGCGGCCGCGCAGACACGCGCGGCACTGGCCGCACACCGCGCGCCAGTTGAGGACCACGAAGTCGCCGACCGCGACCTCGGTGACGCCCTCGCCGACCGACTCGACGACGCCCGCCGCCTCGTGCCCGAGCAGGAACGGGAAGTCGTCGTTGATGCCGCCCTCGCGGTAGTGCAGGTCGGTGTGGCAGACGCCGCACGCCTGGACCTTCACCACGGCTTCTCCCGGACCCGGATCCGGCACGATGATCGTCTCGATCCGCACCGGCTCGCCCTTCGCCCGTGCGACCACGCCCTGCACCTGCTGCGCCATGAATACAGCCCTCCTGTCTCTGCACGTCCTATCCCTGCATCGTTTCAGGTCGGACGCCCTGGCGGAGCACTCGCCCGCCCGGCACGAGCAGCGCACGCCGAGGAAGCGGGCCGCGCGATCTAGGGTGAGCCCGTGCGCAACCTCGCCGCTCAAGCCCTGCTGCCGGTCAACACCGCGCTCGCCGTGGCACTGCTCGTGCTGCTCCTTGTGGCCGCGACGACGGCGGCCGTCTTCCGGCTCACCCCCGACGGCTCGCGCGGCCGGGCCCGCGAGATTCTCGTCGCCGGGGTGCGCGCGGCCGCCCAACTGGCCGCCGTCTCCCTGGTCATCGGCTGGGTCGTGCACCACGCTCCGGCCCTGTTCGGTTTCCTGCTCCTCATGTTCGCCGTGGCCGCCCGCACCGCGGGCCGGCGCATCACGCCGAACGGGACCTGGTGGTGGGCGGCGCTGCCGATCGCGGGCCCCGTCGTGCCGGTGGTGAGCGGACTGGCCCTCGCGGGCCTGCTTCCCGTACGGAGCGTTGCGATGATCCCCGTGACGGGCATCCTCATCGGCGGAGCGCTCACCGCGACGGTCCTCGCGGGCCGCCGCGCCCTCGACGAACTCCACGCCCGCTTCGGCGAGTTCGAGGCCGGTATCGCCCTGGGCCTCACCGACCAGGAAGCCCGTCTGGAGGTGATCCGCCCGGCCGCCTCCGACGCGCTGCTGCCCGGCCTCGACCAGACCCGCACGGTCGGCCTCGTCACCCTCCCCGGCGCCTTCGTCGGCATGCTCCTCGGCGGCGCCTCGCCCGTGCTCGCCGGAGCCGTGCAGCTCTTCGTGCTGATCGCCCTGATGGCGGTCCAGGCGATCGCCGTCGCCGCCACGGTCGAACTGGTCGCCCGGGGGCTGCTGCATCGCGGGGCATAACTAGGCACATCGTGGTGTCGCCCGGCACCTTCCCTCCTGCCCGGTAGCCCGCGCGGCGCCCCACGTCGGCCCCGGAAGCCACCGGCCGACAGCCCCGCCGGGCGTCGCGACCCCGCGGAGATCCGCCAGAAGGACCCTCACCGCACAGGAGGCTCAATCGGCGGGTTCTGCCATGGTGCGGTGCTGGTCGGCCACCCAGGAGGCCAGGATCCGCAGGCCGTCGTGGGTGGGAGAGCCGGTCTCGGCGGTCCACACGACGAGCTGCTGGTCGGGATCGGTGCTTGCGGTCAGGGTGTCCCAGTCCAGGGACAGTTCACCGGCAACCGGATGGTGGAGAACCTTCGTTCCTACGCTCAGCGTGGCGACATGGTGCGCGGCCCACCACTGACGGAAGTCCTCGTCCTGAACGCACAACTCACCGACCAAAGCCGTCAGCCGGGGATCATCCGAATACTTCGCCGCCTCCATGCGCAATTGCGCAACCGCGGTCCGGGCGACGCCTTTCCAGTCGGCGTACAGGGTACGCATCGCCGGGTCGGTGAAAAGGATCCGCACGTAATTGCGGTGCTTTTCCGGAACAGCTGCGAAGTCGGTCACGAGGGCCGCCGCGAGGGGGTTCCAGGCGATGACGTCCATCCGGCGGCCCATCACGATGGCGGGCGTGGAGGTGAGGTCGTCCAGGACCCTGCGCAGCTGCGGCTGCACCTTCTGCCGCGCCCGGCGGCGCGGCCGCGCGGTCTCTTTCCCGGCCAGGCCGAACACGTAACGCCGCTGGTCATCGTCTAGATGCAGAGCCTGGGCCACGGCCTCGAGTACCGGCGCCGACGGGGGCAGCCGGCCCTGTTCCAGGCGCGTGTAGTAGTCCGTGGAGATCGCCGCGAGCTGGGCCACCTCCTCCCTGCGCAGCCCGGCGACGCGGCGCGGTCCGCCGCTGTCCGACAGACCCACGGCGCGCGGGGTCAGCTCGGAGCGGCGAGCCTTGAGGAACTCGCCCAGCTCGTTCAGATGCGGTGTCCGACTCATGCCCTCCAGTGTGGCAGCGGAGGGGCTTGGCGTGAGGGGGAGGAATTCTTCCCAGGATGTTTCCCTCCCAGGAAAAAACTCTCCTCTGCACGGCCGAGCGCATGGGTGCAAATCTGGATGTGCGCCAGCCAGGACAGCGAAAGGAACAGCATCGTGCCGGAACAGAAGTCCGCAGCACAGCAGGCCATCGGCGACGTCACCCCCAGGCGTATGCCGGCTGGCCCAACGCCATGGGCGCCGCCGACCAGCTGAAGGCCGTCCTGGTATCCGCCGACTGCCCAGGACCGACACCCCGATCACACAGGAGCACCCCCTTCTCATGAGCAAGGTCATCTTCGTCACAGGTGCGGGCCGCGGCCTGGGCACCGACATCGCCCGCCAGGCTCTGGCCGCCGGCCACCAGGTCGTCGCCACCGGCCGCCGCCCCGAGAACGTGATCGGCGCGCTCGGCGGTGAGCAGGACAACCTGCTGGTCACCGCCCTGGACATCACGAGCACCGACGCCGCCCGAGCAGCCGTCGACGCTGCCGTGGCCCGGTTCGGCCGCATCGACGTACTGATCAACAACGCGGCCGCCTTCCAGGCCGGCTACTTCGAGGAGATCTCCGACGCGCAGATGCGCGCGCAGATCGAGACGAACCTGTTCGGCCCGATGAACATCACCCGCGCCGTCCTGCCCGTCATGCGGGCCCAGTGCGCCGGACACATCCTCACGATCTCCTCGATCGCCGGGCTCGTCGGCCAGGAGTTCTGCGTCGCCTACACCGCGTCCAAGTTCGGCGTCGAGGGCTGGATGGAGTCACTGCACTACGACGTCGAGCCGTACGGCATCTCGACGACGATCGTCGAGCCCGGCTTCTTCCGGACCGAACTCCTGTTGGATGCCTCCACCAGCTGGGCGGAGCTCTCGATCGACGACTACGCCGAGCGCACCAAGTCCACGAAGGCGATGTGGCAGTCGATGAACGGCCGGCAGGCCGGTGACCCGGCCCGGCTCGCCGAGACTCTTCTCAAGGTCATCGACCTGCTCGAACCGCCGCTGCGGTTCGTCGCCGGCGACGACGCCATCCCCACCGCCGAGGCCAGGGGCCGGCAGATCACCGCGCAGGCCACCGCCTCCCGCGCCCTGGGCACGGGGCTCGCCCACACCGACGCGGCCTGATCGCCCCCCGGTACACACCCCACACCCACCACACGCCCCTCGAAGGAGCACGTCATGGAATTCGTCAGGCCACAGCCCACCGGCAAGGGCCCGAAGGACTGGTTCAACGGAGACGTCTGGTTCGACGTCATCCAGGCAGGCAAGGAGCCTTCCCGCATCCGCGCCAACATGGTGCGCTTCGCCCCGGGCGCCCGCACCGCCTGGCACCACCACGCCGTCGGCCAGACCTTGCACGTCGTCGCAGGCACCGCCCTGATCGGCACCCGCGACGGGACCGTGTACGCCGCCCACCCGGGCGATACCGTCACCTGCCCGCCCGGCGAGGAGCACTGGCACGGCGCCACCGAGGAGAACTTCATGCAGCACCTCGCCCTCTGGGACGGCACCGCACCGGACGACGACCGGCCGGAGACCACCTGGCTGGAGCACGTCACCGACACCCAGTACCAAGCACCCCGCACCCGCCGCAGCCACTGACCGCACCCGCCCGCAGGCGGAGGAGCACCCGATCATGACCGCGACGATGACCGCTCTCTTCGGCGGCACAGGTCACCGCGGTGGGCGACGGCGTCCACACCCCCGTCGTGGGGCAGCGCGTGATGGGTACCGCCCGGCCGTGCCGCTCCTCCGGGAAGCCCAGCCGCCGCGCACGGCAAGCAAAGTGACGGAATGCCACCTGGCGGCCCGCACAGCCCTCTGACCTCGCGGTACCTCCAGCCGGACCAAGCCGATCTGCGGACTTCGGGCGGCGCTCATACCGTGGCTGAATGGTCATCAGGTACCTTTCGCGCTCCTCCTCCGTACGCACCGCGGCCCTCGCGCTCGGGGCTCTGGGCCTCCTGTCCTCACCTGCCGCGGCCGTCGACGTGCCCGCCGAACCCGCCCCGCCGCGGCCCGTGCCCGCCTACTCGTCCGCCCTGCTCGACCGGCCCGGCGTGCAGGTCAGGCCCGGACCCGGCGCACCCGGGCTGCCCGGTGACGTGTCCGCCCTCGCCTGGGTCGTGGCGGACGCCCGTACGGGCGAGGTGCTCGCCGCGCGGGACGCGCACCGCAAGCTGCCGCCCGCCTCGACGCTGAAGTCCCTCTTCGCCCTGGCGACGCTCCCCCACCTGAACGCCGACATGCGGCACGTCGTCTCCGAACACGAGCTGGACGACATCGGCGAGGGCAGCAGCATGGTGGGCGTGGCGGCAGGCCGCTCCTACCGGGTCGCCGACCTGTGGCGCGGCGTCTTCCTCAGCTCCGGCAACGACGCCGTGCATGTTCTCGCGCGGCTCAACGGCGGCCTGGACGAGACCGTGCGGCAAATGCGGCTCAAGGCCCGCGAGCTCGGCGCGCGGGACACCAACGTGGTGTCGCCCGACGGCTACGACGCCCCGGGGCAGGTCTCGTCGGCGTACGACCTGGCGGTCTTCGGCAAGGCCGGGCTCACCGACCCGGAGTTCACCCGGTACTGCTCCACCCGCGTCGCGCAGTTCCCCGCGGGCGGCTGGTCGTACCCCATCCAGAACACCAACCGGCTGCTGACCGGCGCCGACGGTGTGACGCCCTACCCCGGACTGCTCGGCGTCAAGAACGGCTACACCAGCCACGCGGGCTCCACGCTGATCAGCGCCGCCCAGCGCGGTGGCCGCACGCTCGTCGTGACGGTGATGAACCCGCAGGCGGGGGGTGGCCGTGCCGTGTACGAGGAGGCGCGGGCGCTGCTGGACTGGGGGTTCACGGCGGGCGACAAGGTGCAGCCGGTGGGCTCGCTGCTGCCGCCCCGGAAGGCGACCCGTACGGTGCCGGGGCCGGCCCACGCGGCCGGGGAGGCCGCCGTGGCCGTGGAGTCGGAGGGCTCCGACTGGTCCGCGATCCTGCTGGTCGGCGCGGGCTCGGCCGCCCTGCTCGCGGGCTGTGTCGTGGCGGTCCGGCGCCGGGCGGCTACCGTGGCCCGACGCAAGGGCGCGGGGGGCGCCGTCGATTGAACGGACATTGAACGGGCAGGGAGGACAGGGGGTGGGCGCCGGATGAGCGAGCTGCTGGGAGTCGCCGTGCTGGGGGCGGGCCACATGGGCGCCGATCATGTGCGCCGGATCGGCGACACGGTCGGCGGGGCCCGCGTGGTAGCGGTCGCCGACCCCGACACGGCGCGGGCCGAGGCGGCGGTGGCGGGTCGCGAGGGCGTGACCGTGCACCGGGACGCGACGGCCGCGGTAAGTGCTCCCGGGGTGGCCGCGGTCCTGGTGGCCTCGCCGGAGGGCGCGCACGAGGAGGCCCTGCTCGCCGCCTGCGAACGCGGCCTCCCGGTGCTCTGCGAGAAGCCGCTGACCCCCGACTCGGTCTCGGCCCTGAGGGTCGTGGAGGCGGAGGCCCGACTGGGGCGCAGACTGATCCAGGTGGGCTTCATGCGCCGGTACGACACCGAGTACGCGGCCCTGAAGCGCCTGCTCGGCTCCGGGCAGCTGGGCCGCCCCCTCCTGCTGCACTGCCGCCACCGGAACGTGTCCTCTCCCCCGCACTTCACCTCGTCGATGCTGATCAGCAGCTCCGTCTCGCACGAGATCGACGCGGCGCGGTGGCTGCTCGGCCAGGAGATCACCGCCGTCACGGTGATACGCCCGACACCGTCGGCGGGCGCCCCGCAGGGCCTGCTCGATCCGCAGCTCGTGCTCTTCGAGACGTCCGGGGGCGCGGTCGTCGACGTAGAGGTCTTCGTCAACAGCGGCTTCGGCTACGAAGTGCGGTGCGAGGCGGTCTGCGAGCACGGCAGCGCCCGGCTCGGCGACGCGCACACGATGGTGGTCCGGTCGGGCGGCCGCGCGCACGAGGAGGTGGCGCAGGACTACTTGGTGCGGTTCGCCGACGCGTACGACCGTGAGGTGCGGGCGTGGGTGGCCGCCGCCCGGGACGGCCGGGTCACAGGCCCGAGCGCGTGGGACGGGTACGCGGCCGCGGTCGTCGCCGAGGCCGGCGTCGAGGCGCTGCGCACCGGTGGGCGCGTCACCGTGGCGATGGCCGAGCGGCCAGCGCTGTACGGAATGCGGGATCCGGACGGGAGCGGGAATCCGGACGGCGGCGTGGGCGATATCCACCAAGCTGCCGCGGCACCCTCGGCGTAGATCACCACGGTCGCTCAGACGCCGCCGAGCAGCCGCGAGAGTCCCGTGTCGAGATCCATGCTCTCCTCCTCGCCGCCCGCGGGGACCACGGCGTACGACCGCGACAGGAAGCGGCGCAGCGCGATCTTGTCGAACTGGACCAGCGCCACTCCCTGGTGGGAATGGAACTCCAGGACCGTCCGGGCCCGCCCGCACGGCCACACGTGCACGTCGCCGCTGCCCGCCGGGGCGCTCATGCCGTCCTCCAGGAGCTGACGGGCGAAGATCCAGGTGACCTCGACGCCGTCGAGCGCCGCATGCGAGGGGAAGGTCATCTGGATGGCCAGGGGGTCCGCCGCCGAGTAGCGCAGGACCACGGGCAGGCCGCGCTCACGGCCTTCGGGGGTGATGAGACGGGCCCGGGCGGGCTGTTCGAGGGTGACGGCCATGGTCGTGCTCCACTTCTGGTGACGCTGTTCTCGGCGTTCTCGGCGTTCTCGGCGTTCCGCTTCCGGTGACTCCTGTGCCCTTAGGACCCCGGACAAAGGGGTGTCATTACGCCAACATGCCGAGAGATCCATGTGACCTGCATCACGCACCCTTCTTTCGGGCCGCCCTGCCGAGCGGGGGAAACGACCGCCACGGCCTCCGGGTGCCCACCACAGGCGGGTACACGCGTGTTTCCGAGCAACATCACCCCCATTTGGCGGCAAGGGTCGGCCGGGGCGCGCGGCAGGTCGGGAGCGGCGGCACGATTCGCCGGTCCCGCGATTCCGTTTGGGGCCCCGGGAGCGGCGAGAGCACCGGTCGTCGGCGCCGCCCGGGCCCCCTACTCGTGGGCGCTGATCACGCCGCCCGCGCTGAGCACGATGTATACGCCGTTGGCGTCGAGCCCGGCGTCGCGCTGGTTCGCCTCCAGCGTGCCGTGGACCGCGCCGTCCCTCCCGAGGATCTGCGCGCGGTAGCGGAGTTCGCCGGTCTTCGCGACCTTGGCCGTCCAGCCGCCCGCGAGCTTGAAGGTGCCGGGGCCGGTGTGCCCACCGCCCATCCAGGAGTGGACCTTGCCGTCCAGCGTGAGCACGACGAACATGTCGTTGGCGTCGAGCCCGGCGTCGCGCCCGTTCGCCTCCAGCGTGCCGTAGACCGCGCCCTCGTCGACGAGCTGGGCGACATAGTGCTGCTCACCGCGCTTGTAGATCTTGGCCTTGCTCCCGTCCACCAGGGTCTGCGTGCGGACCGGGGACGCCGACCCGACCGACGCGAGGGTGTTTCCCCCGGCGGACGTGACGGAGACGGAGATCTTCTTGCCCGGGCCGCCGGCGGCGTCCGCGTCTCCCGCCCCGTACGCGGCCAGCGAGAGCACCGCGGTGGCGGCGACGGCAGCCAGGGCGGCGGAACGGGCAACACTGTGAGCTCGACGAGTGATCATCATGGAAATCCCCCCACGGGATATCGGGACACGGCCGTCGCCTGCTCGGGCGGCCGACCGGATCTGCTGTGCGCTACGCCCCGTGAGACGGCATCCGTGGCAGGGCTCGTTCATCGAGTTCTGTTCGCGTTCGGTAACAGGGCACCGGGCGCCATCGGCCGTGCGGCGTACCCGGTCCCGGTGCAGGATGACCTCATGCTGCTCGCCCGGCTCGCGCACGTGTCCAAGGAAGTGGCCGCCACCTCGGCGCGGTCCAAGAAGATCGCGCTGCTCGCCGAGTTGTTCCGGACCGCGGAACCGGACGACGTACCGATCGTCATCCCCTACCTGGCGGGCCGGCTGCCGCAAGGTCGGCTCGGCATCGGCTGGAGCACGCTCAAGGACGCCGGGCCGCCCGCCGACGAGCCGACGCTGACCGTGCGCGGCGTGGACGAGGCGCTCACCGCGATCGGCACGGTGTCGGGCGCCGGGTCGCAGACCGAACGCAAGCGGCTCGTCGGGGAGTTGATGGGCGCGGCGACCGCCGACGAGCAACGGTTCCTGATCGGGCTGCTCACCGGCGAGGTGCGGCAGGGCGCGCTGGACGCGGTGGCCGTCGAGGGGCTCGCGCTCGCCACGGAGACTCCGGCGGACGCCGTGCGGCGTTCGGTGATGCTCGCCGGCTCCGTGAGCACCGTGGCCCAGGCGCTGCTGGCGCACGGCGCGAAGGCGCTGGACGAGTTCCGTCTCACCGTGGGCCAGCCCATCATGCCGATGCTCGCGCACAGCGCCGCCTCGGTCGTCGAGGGCATCGACAAGCTGGGGTCGTGCGCGGTCGAGGAGAAGCTCGACGGGATCCGGGTGCAGGTCCACCGGAGCGGGGACGACGTACGCGTCTACACCCGCACCCTGGACGACATCACCGACCGGCTCCCCGAGCTGACCGCCGCCGCGCTCGGCCTGGCAGGGTCCCACTTCATCCTGGACGGTGAGGTCATCGCGGTGGACGGCGACGGGCGGCCGCGGCCGTTCCAGGAGATCGCGGGCCGGGTCGGTTCGCGCGTCGACGTGTCCGCCGCGGCGGCCGGGCTGCCCCTGTCCCCCGTGTTCTTCGACGCCCTCTCCGTGGCGGGCCGCGACCTGCTCGACCTGCCGTTCACCGAGCGTCACGCGGAGCTGGCGGCCCTGGTGCCCGAGCCGATGCGGGTGCGGCGGGCGCTCGTGGCCGACCCGGGCGACGAGCGGTCGCGCGGCGAGGCCGAGGAGTTCTTCGAGGCGACGCTGGGGCGCGGCCACGAAGGGGTCGTGCTGAAGGCGCTCGACGCCCCTTACAAGGCGGGCCGCCGGGGCGCCTCCTGGTTGAAGGTGAAGCCCGTGCACACCCTGGACCTGGTCGTCCTGGCCGCCGAGTGGGGTCACGGCCGCCGCACCGGCAAGCTCTCCAATCTCCACCTGGGTGCCCGGCGGCCCGACGGCACGTTCGCCATGCTGGGCAAGACGTTCAAGGGCATGACGGACGCGATGCTCGCCTGGCAGACCGAGCGCCTCCAGGAGCTGGCGGTCGACGCCAGCGGTTACGTGGTGACCGTGCGCCCCGAACTCGTCGTGGAGATCGCCTACGACGGTCTGCAGAAGTCCACCCGTTACCCGGCGGGCGTCACGCTCCGCTTCGCCCGGGTGGTGCGCTACCGCGAGGACAAGTCCCCCGAGGAGGCGGACACGGTCGAGGCGGTCCTGCGGGGCGGCGGTCCCGTCACGGCGTAACTCATGATCTTTTGTCGCGTTGGTCCGCGCGGGGTCGCGCGGACGTCGCCACGGCGGCGGCGCGCAGGCCCGAAAGACACCGACCTACAGGGCCCGCTGCCTGGTCACGGGCCCATGAAGAAGGCTTGAGGGCTCCTCTCCATGCTCGACATCACCAAGAAGTTCGCCGCCGGAATCGGCGCCGTCGCCGCCGCGCTCGGCTGCCTCGTCGCCACGGGTCCTTCGGCGGTCGCCGACGGCAAGTGGTGCAACAACGCGGTCTGCATCGAGACCTACGACTCCGGGACCTACCTGGGCCGGGTCGAGGTGTCGGTCATCAACACCAACCAGCCGAACCGCATCAGCGCACGCGTGTGGACCACCAACGGCTGGAGCGCCAACACCAAGGTCGAGGACGTCGCCAAGTTCAGGACCTACCGTGACCAGGCGTATCCACAGCGGCACTTCCCGGCGGGGACGCGGCTCTGCGCGGAGGGCTTCCGCGGCGGATCGAGCGTGGGGCTCCCCTGCGTCACGCTCACCGGCTGACGCCCCCTCCCCTGCTTTCCCTCGCTTTCCCCTCTCCCGGCCCCGCCCGGTCCGCGGCCTCCTCTCGATCGAGGCCGTCGCGCCTGGTGGGGCCGCGTGGCGCGGGTGGGATTTTGCCAATCCTTGGCCCCGATAGGGTGACAACCGGGGGAGATCATCCATCGCGCAAGGGGAGAAACTGTGCCCGCATCACGACTCAGCCGTACGCCGCTGCCCGGCATCGGCATCCGGTACGACCTCACGACCCGAGAACAGCAGCGCCTCTCGGTGGTCGCGCACCGGGACGGGGCGCGGACACTGAGCGCCTACCGGTCCGACGACCCGGACGAGTGCGCGCTGTCGCTGCGGCTGAGTTCGGGCGAGGCGGACTCGCTGATCGACGCGCTGATGCCGTCGCACCACAGCCCGAACCTGCTGCACACCACCGATCTCGGCCTGGTCGCCGAGCGCGTTCTGCTGTCGGCCACGTCGCACTGGAACGGACGCCTCCTCGGCGAGACCCGGATGCGGACCGAGACCGGCGTCTCGATCGTGGCGGTGCTCCGGCGGGCCGACGCCATTCCGTCGCCGACTCCGGACTTCCGGCTGGCCGGCGGCGACACCCTCATCGTGATCGGGACGCGCGAAGGCGTGGAGACGGCCGCGACGATACTCGGGCGGGAGTGAGCGCGTGCATTCCGCTGTCTTTCTGATCGAGTTCGGCGCGATCATCCTCGCCCTCGGGCTGCTCGGCCGGTTCGCGGGCCGCTTCCGCTTCTCGCCGATCCCGCTGTATCTCCTTGCCGGTCTCGCGTTCGGCGAGGGCGGGCTGCTGCCGCTCGGGGCGAGCGAGGAGTTCGTCGCCATCGGCGCCGAGATCGGCGTCATCCTGCTGCTCCTCATGCTCGGCCTCGAGTACACGGCCAGCGACCTCGTCAGCAACCTCAAGACGCAGTACCCGGCCGGTCTGGTCGACTGCACGCTCAACGCCCTGCCCGGCGCCGTCGCCGCGCTGCTGATGGGCTGGGGTCCGGTCGCCGCCGTCGTCCTCGCCGGGGTCACCTGGATCTCGTCGTCCGGGGTCATCGCCAAGGTCCTTGGCGATCTCGGCCGGCTCGGCAACCGCGAGACGCCGGTCATCCTCAGCATCCTCGTCCTCGAAGATCTGGCGATGGCCGTCTATCTGCCCATCATCACCGCCCTGCTGGCCGGTGTCGGCTGGGCCGCGGGCAGCCTCACGCTCGCCATCGCGCTCGGCGCGGCCGGACTCGTCCTCTTCATCGCGGTCCGGTACGGGCGGCTCATCTCGCGCTTCGTCTCCAGTGACGACCCCGAGAAGCTGCTGCTCGTCGTGCTCGGCCTGACGATCCTCGTCGCGGGGATCGCGCAGCAACTGCAGGTGTCCGCCGCCGTCGGCGCGTTCCTGGTCGGCATCGCGCTGTCCGGTGAGGTCGCCGAGGGCGCGCACTCCCTGCTCGCGCCGCTGCGGGACCTCTTCGCGGCCGTCTTCTTCGTCTTCTTCGGGCTGCACACCGACCCGTCGAGCATTCCGCCGGTGCTGCTGCCCGCGCTCGCGCTGGCCGTCGTCACCGCGCTGACGAAGATCGCGACCGGTTACTGGGCGGCCCGGCGCGCGGGCATCTCGGTCAAGGGCCGCTGGCGGGCGGGCGGCGCGCTGGTGGCGCGCGGCGAGTTCTCGATCGTCATCGCGGGGCTCGCCGTCACCGCGGGCATCGAGCCCTCGCTCGGCCCGCTGGCGACGGCGTACGTCCTGATCCTGGTGATCGTCGGCCCGCTGACCGCCCGTTACGCGCAGCCCATCGCGAGCTACGCGGGTGGCGTCCTTGCACGGCGCCGCGGGGTCGCCGGCACGGCCGAGGCCGGTGCCGCGGTGCCCGCGCCCCGGGGAACGGTCGAGACCCTCGACGGGCAGGACGCGGGCGACCGCTCCTAGGCGCTGACCCGCCGGTCAGGCCCCAAGCTCCCGAGCGGCCTCTCCCTCCGGGGAGAGGCCGCTATCCGGCGCACCTGGGCCGGAAGTCCGGATCGGCCGGGCCCTGGCGGTCCAGCGCGTGCAGGACCCACTGGGCGACGACCGGGTCCTTCGTCGCCTGGTCGTGCAGGAACGGGTCCAGGGGGCAGCGGTCCTGCACGACGATGTTGGTGACGTACTCCTTCGGGCCGCTCAACAGGGCGCTCGTGTACGGGACCACGACCTCGTCGTGGCGCGTGGTGAGGACCGTGTAGTCGGGGCCCACCGGGGTCTCGGTCCCGCTGTTGAGCTTCGCCAGCAACTCCGATCCCGTCACCTGGTCGGCACAGGCCGGGCAGACGGTGTCGCCGAGCGGTGCGGCCAGCGGGTTGGACGTGCCGTGGTTGGACGGCACGATGCCGATCAGGTCGTCGACCTTGTCCGCGCCACCGAGGAACTTCACGTAGTAACGGGGCATCATGCCGCCCTGGCTGTGCCCGACGAGGTCGACCTTCGCCGCGCCGGTGGCGCCGCGGACGGCCTCGACGAAGTCCCGGAGCTCCGCGGCCGACTGCGGGACCGGGGCGGTCGCCAGCCTCCCGTAGTTGAACGCGAAGACACAGTGGCCCGCTCTCTTCAGCTTCGGCGAGAGTCTGGCCCAGTTCTCCGCCATCAGCTTGAACGTGCCGTTGACCAGGACGACCGGCTGCGGGTGCGCCGCATCCGGCTTGCACGACCAGTCGTTGGCGCCACGGGGCGGGATGTCCAGGACGGCCGTCGGCGCGGAGGCGGGTGCCGACGCGTGGGCGGGGGCGGCCAGGCCCACGACGCCCAGGGCGAGAGCGGCCGCGGCGGTCAGCAGCGACCGGGCGGTGTGACGCAGGTGCACGGGGATCCCCCTCATTGAGCAACACTTCGGGACTGAGCGGCACTTCGGGATTGAGCGCCACTTCGGAACTTGGCCAGCAACCGCGAACGCAGTTCGGCAATGCCGACCGGTGTTAGTGATCGTTCGCGTTGTGCACACAGCGCGTCAAGGGGTTGTCCATCCGGCCTTCGTCACATGGCACGGTTCTGGCGCGGAGCTTCAACGGGCGGATCAGGGCAGTGCGGTGCACTTCGGGCATCTCACGGACTCGCCGCCCCGCACCTCGCCCCCGCCTGGCACCATGCTCACCATGACGTCAGGGCCCGCGTTCCGCCTCGCACGAGCCGCGGTGTTCGCGGCCGTCTGCGTGATGGCGACGGCTCTGGGGCACGCGCTCATGTCCGCCGCCGCGCTGCCCTGGTGGGCGGTGGGGTACGCGTTCGGCGCCACCACGGCCGCGGCGTGGTGGCTGACCGGGCGCGAGCGCGGGGCGGCGGCCGTCACGGGCGCCACCGTCGCGGCCCAGTTGTGCCTGCACGAACTGTTCGGCTTCGCGCAACGGTTGGGCGCGGCACCGGACGGGGGCGGGCCGCTCGGGAGCTCCGCGCTGCCGCGCCACGGCAGCGACGGCATGAACCACCTGAACCACCCGATGCCGATGGCCCCGCCGTCCTCCGGCGCCGGCCCCTCCGCAGGCTCCGCGCACGCGGGCGCCATGCCCGACGCGGGCGTCTCCCACTGGATCATGTCCGTCTTCGGGCACAGCGGCTTCGGCATGTTCCTCGCCCACGTGGCCGCCGCGCTGGTCTGCGCCCTGTGGCTGTGGCGCGGCGAGGCCGCCGTCTTCCGCGCCGGACGCGCCCTGGCCGCGGCCGTGTTCGTGCCGCTGCGGTTCGTTCTCGCGGTCCTGGTCGCGGCCCTTCCCCCCGCGCCTGCCCCGGTCGGCGCGCTCGTGCCCGTACCGCGACTGCGCGGGGCCCTTCTCCAGTACGCCGTCTCACGCAGAGGCCCACCGGTCCTTCCGGTCAGTTCCTGAAACCGCCCGCGCCCCTCGGTGCCGGGCGGATCTTCGGCGTCCGCGCGCACCGGGGCACAGATCCCGCCGTGCGTCCGCGCCGCTTCCCGAACTCCCTTCACCGAAGGACCTTCTGCGATGACTCCTGCAATTCTGCAATCGCGGCCCGGCGGGGACCTGACCCGCGACGACCTGACCCGCGACGACCTGATCACCCAGTGGGCGCTGGCGGCCCGCGACGGCGACGCCCAGGCCTTCGAGCAGTTCGTGCGGGCCACCCGCCGCGATGTGTGGCGCTTCGTGGCCCACCTCAGCGGCGACCTGCACAGCGCCGACGACCTGACCCAGGAGACGTATCTGCGCGCCCTGACCTCGCTGCACGGCTACGCCGCCCGGTCCTGCGCCCGCACCTGGCTGCTCACCATCGCGCGCCGGACCGTCGCCGATCGATTCCGCTCGGCGGCGGCGCGGCCGCGGATCGCCGACACCGGCGACTGGCAGGCGGCGGCCGAGCGGGCCCAGCCCCGCGGCCTCCCCGGTTTCGAGGAGGGCGTGGTCCTGCTCGATCTCCTGGAGTCGCTCGACGCGCCCCGCCGTGAGGCGTTCGTCCTGACTCAGCTCGCCGGGCTGCCGTACGCGGACGCGGCGGACGCCGTCGGCTGCCCGATCGGCACCGTGCGCTCGCGGGTGGCACGGGCCCGGGAGCGGGTCAGTGAGCTGCTGGTCGCCGCGGACCGGGCCGGCTGACGATCCGCTCTTCCCGCGCCTGGCCGGGGCCCTGGCAGGGGGCCCGGCCAGGCGCCCGACGACCCCGGTCGCGGGCCCCGACCAGGGCGCTTAGCGTGGAGCGGGGGCGTTGGGAGGCACCATGGACCGCGAAGCCGCGCCCGCGCCGGAGCCGGTGCCCGCACCGGACACCGCCGGTGCGACCGGACCGTCGGGCGCCGTGCCGTACACGGGAGGCGGGCGTCACGAGCATCGCTGGCTGATCCTCGCCGTGATCGGCATCGCCCAGCTCATGGTGGTGCTCGACGCGACGATCGTGAACATCGCGCTGCCCTCGGCCCAGAAGGACCTGGGGTTCAGCGACGGCAACCGGCAGTGGATCGTCACCGCGTACGCGCTCGCCTTCGGCTCCCTGCTGCTGTTCGGGGGCCGCATCGCCGACCTGGTGGGGCGCAAGATCGTCTTTCTCGCCGGTCTCGCCGGTTTCGCGGTCGCGTCCGCGATCGGCGGCGCGGCGAACAGCTTCTCGATGCTGGTGGCGGCCCGCGCGCTGCAGGGCATCTTCGGCGCGCTGCTCGCACCCGCCGCCCTGTCGCTGCTCACCACGACGTTCACCGATCCCCGGGAGCGCGCCAAGGCGTTCGGCATCTACGGCGCGATCGCGGGCGCGGGCGGCGCCGTCGGCCTGCTGCTCGGCGGCGTCCTCACCGAGTATCTGAACTGGCGCTGGTGCCTGTACGTGAACCTCGCGTTCGCCGTCGTCGCGATGGTCGGCGGCGCGCGCCTGCTGCACGCGGGTGCGCCGCCGGACCGGCCCAAGCTGGATGTGCCCGGCACGGTCCTGGTGTCGGCCGGCCTGTTCTGCATCGTCTACGGCTTCTCCAACGCCGAGACACATGCCTGGGGTTCCGTGCTGACCTGGGGCTTCCTGGTGGTAGGCGCCCTGCTGGTCGCTGCGTTCGCGTGGTGGCAGACGCGCGCCGCGCATCCGCTGCTGCCCCTGCGGGTCGTCCTGGACCGGGACCGCGGGGCGTCGTTCCTCGCGATGTTCATCTCGGGCGCCGGCATGTTCGGCGTGTTCCTGTTCCTCACGTACTACCTCCAGCAGATCCTGGAGTACTCGCCGGTCAAGACCGGTCTCGCGTTCCTGCCGATGGTCGCCGTGATGGTGGTGGGCTCGGTGGTGACCACCAACAACCTGGTGCCGCGGGTCGGTGCCAAACCGATCGTGCCGCTCGGCATGGGGCTCGCGGGCGCCGGCATGGCCTGGCTCACCGCTCTCGATGTGACGAGCGGTTACGCCGCGCACGTGCTGCCGCCGCTGCTGCTCGCCGGACTCGGCCTCGGTTTCGTCTTCGCCCCGGCGATGAGCATGGCGACGGCCGGTGTCGCGTTCCACGACGCGGGCGTGGCCTCCGCCATGGTCAACACCTGCCAGCAGGTGGGCGGTTCGATCGGCACGGCCCTGCTCAACACGCTGGCCACCACGGCCGCCTCCAACTACCTGGTGGGCAGGAAGCCGACGCCGCAGGTGCAGGGGCAGGCCGCGATGCAGTCGTACTCGACCGCTTACTGGTGGTCCGCTCTCTTCTTCGCGGTCGGGCTCGTCGTTACCGTCATCCTGTATCGCAGAGGAGCCCCCGCGCAGACGGAGACGGGCAGCGGCACGGTTCACCTGTAGGGCGGTGGCCCGATGGGGTCGAATCCGGCTCCGGCACACCGCGCGGGCCCGGTTTCCGCTCTGGAGCCGGGCGGCCTGGGGCCCGGAGGCCGTGCCCGGAAGTGACCGCGAGGGGCGCCGGGTCCCGGGTCCGGCGGATTTCAGCATGCGCGAGCACCGGCTGCCTCATAGCGTGAGGTGCGCGCGGCCACGGCCCGGCGCCGCGCCCGCTCCCTGGGAGGCCCCATGTCCAGCCCCGCCGCGCCGGAGCGTCAGGCGTCGATCGCCCTGGAACCCCTGACGGCCACCCATCTGGCCGATGTCCTCGCCCTGGGCCGCCGGGTCTACGACACGTCCGTGAAGCCGTACACGTCCTGGTCGCTCTCCGCGATCGCCCGGCACATGGACAACGAGTCGTCCGCCTGCTGGGTCGCGCTGGACGGCGGCCGGCACCTCGCCGGGTTCGTGCTCGGCTCGATGGGGTTCGACCAGCGCGCCGACTGGGGCAACCTGGAGTGGATCGCCAGCGCCCCCGAGTACCAGGGTCAGGGGATCGCGAGCCGCCTCGTGAAGGCCTGCTGCGCGACGCTCACGGAGGCGGGCGCGCGCACCGTCGTCACCGATGTGGAGTCCCGCAACACCGCGTCGGCCACCCTGATGCGCCGCAACGGCTTCGAGGCGACGGTGTCCGTGACCCTGTTCGTACGCGAGGCCGGCGGGTAGCGGGGTGGTGCAGGGCGACGAGAGCCACGCGTCACGCCGTGCCTCCGAAACGCCCGCCGGAAGGGGCCGCGCAATCACCGAGCTCCACCCTCCGGGCCCCAACTCGCCCGTATATCCAGTCCTTTGATCAGTTGGACGCCTGTCCGGGGCACACCCTCGGAGCCCTTATCGTGGACCGTATGTCCGTTCCTGAGCTCATCCGCATCGTCTCCCGCTCCTCCCCCATGGCCCTCGCCCAGGTGGAGCGCGTCCGCACCGAACTCGCCGCGCTGCACCCGGGCATCCGCACCGAGGTCGTGCCGGTCACCACCTCCGGGGACCGCTGGATGGGCGATCTGGCGGCGCTCGGCGGCAAGGGAGCGTTCACCAAGGAGGTCGACGCCGCGCTGCTCGCCGGCAAAGCGGACCTCGCGGTGCACTGCGTCAAGGACGTGCCCGCGGACCGGCCGCTCCCCGCGGGCACCACGTTCGCCGCGTTCCTCAAGCGGGACGACATCCGGGACGCGCTCATCCACCCCGAGGGACTCACCCTCGACGAGCTGCCCGCGGGGACCCGTATCGGCACGTCCTCGGTCCGCCGCGTGGCGCAGCTCGCCGCCTCCCACCCGGAGTTGGAGTGCGTCCCGATGCGCGGCAACGCGGGCCGCAGGCTGGCGAAGCTCGCCGCAGGCGACGCCGACGCGCTGCTGCTCGCACAGTCGGGCCTCGACCGCATCGGCCGCCCCGACCTGGCCAGCGAGATCCTGTCGGTGGAGACGATGTGCCCGCCGATCGGGGCGGGCATCCTCGCCCTGCAGTGCCGCGAGGACGACACCGCCACCATCGACGCCGTCACGGACCTCGGCGACAAGAACGCCTGGCGGGAGGCGACCGCCGAGCGCATGTTCCTGCACGTGCTTCAGGGCCACTGCAACTCGCCGATCGCCGGGTTCGCCCGCTCGGAACGCGGCGGCGACCTGTCGCTGCGCGCCTGCGTGTTCACGCCCGACGGCAAGACGGTGCTCAACGCACACGAGTGGGCGGGCCCGCTCGACCCCGCGACGCTCGGCACGTCCGTGGCCGTCGCGCTGCTGCGCCAGGGCGCCAGGGAGCTGATCGACGGCATCGCCCACTGATCGGCGGCCGGTGGCGGAGGCGCCCGGTGCCGGTCAACGCGCCCCGGCGCGGGGCCGGTTCACGGATGCCGAAGATCAGGCGTCGGCCGTTTGTGTCACAGGTCGTCGACGGCGCCAACCACGCGGACGGGTTCTCCCCTCTTGTACGGCGGGCCGACAGCCCCCTTTTGCTGTCCGTACCTGTTGATCCGTACCTGTTGAGGAGTAAGCCACATGCTCAAGAGATCCGCGTCGACGAGATCCGTGCCCACGATCCGGCCTCTTCGCCGGCGCGCCACGGGACTTGCCATGGCCGGTACGGTCTTCGCCCTCGCCGCCTCGGTGCCCGCGACGGCCGCGGCCGACCGGGCGCCCGCCGCCCCCGCCCCCACCGCCGCGGCCGGCCCTGTCTCCGTCTTGAAGTACACCGCCCAGGAACGCCGGCAGGCGCTCGCCTACTGGACTCCCGCCCGTATGAAGGCCGTCGGGAAGTCCGTGGACCTCGGTCCCACCGGCCCGCTGGCCAAACCGTGGCGCGGCACCACCCTGAAGACCGTGGGACGGCTCTTCTTCGTCAACGCGAGCGGGGCCGACACCTGGTGCACGGCCACCGCCGTGAAGAGCGCCAACCGTTCCGCCGTGCTGACCGCGGCCCACTGCGTGCGCCGGGGCTCCTCTCCCGCCAACACCAACATCTCCATGGTGTTCGTCCCCGGCTACCACAAGGGCAAGGCGCCGTACGGCGCGTTCGCCGTCCGTCAGGCGGTGACCCCGCGCGCCTGGCAGGAGGACTCCGCCAACGACATGTCCGCCCTGACCGTCGACGCCGGCGAGAACGGCAAGAAGCTCACCTCCGTCGTGGGCGGCCAGGCCGTCGCCTTCAACCGTCCCGTCGGCGGCACCATCTCCTCGTTCGGCTACTCCGCGACCCGTCCGCAGCTCGGTGAGCAGCTCCTGCGCTGTGTGGGTACGGCGAAGAAGGAACACGGCACGCAGTTCATCCCCTGCGACATGAGCGGCGGCTCCAGCGGCGGCCCGTGGCTGGCCGACTTCAACGCCGCCACCGGTAAGGGCGTCGTGGTCTCGGTCAACAGCTCGCTGGACTCCCTGACGCCGACGAAGATGTACGGAGAGGTATGGGGGGCCACGGCCAAGAAGGTGTACGACCGGGCCCAGAAGGTCTGACACGGCGCCGGGGGCGGCTGTGTGACGGTGCTTCTCGTCGCGTGTGACGGGAGTTCTCGCGGCAGATGATGAAACGATGACAAGACTCCCGGACCCGGGTCCCAGGGGGTCTGCTGGACAACATGAACACCGAGAACACTCCCTCCCCCAGCCCCCGGCGCCCCGTGTGGCGCACCGCCGCGGTCGCCTTTGTCGCCGCCGTGGGCGCCGTCGTTCTTGCCGCCTGCGGTGGCGGCGGGAGCGACACCGAAGCCGACAGCGGCAAGGCCGCCTCCGACGGGAGCAGGAACGCGAAGGCACCCAGGGTGCTGTGG
This sequence comes from Streptomyces sp. NPDC058308, assembly GCF_042880275.1. Lineage (NCBI taxonomy): Bacteria > Bacillati > Actinomycetota > Actinomycetes > Kitasatosporales > Streptomycetaceae > Streptomyces > Streptomyces sp. NPDC058308. Next base: position 239,723 of record NZ_JBHVZA010000009.1, on the reverse strand, counting down.
ATGGGCGATTCGATCGCCGGGGCCGAGGCTCCGGCTCTCGGAGCGGCGCTGAAGGCGGGCGACGCGTCGTTCAGGTCGATGGCGGCCGACGGCGGCGGTGGTGTCACCGGGGAGATCGCCGAGCCCACCTGGGACCAGCTGCCCAAGGAGCTCAAGTCCTTCAAGCCGGACGTCGTGGCCTACCAGATCACCACCTACGACTGGGGCAAGCCCGCCGAGCAGCGCGCCGGCTACGAGAAGCTGGCCAAGACGGTCGGTGACGCGGGCGCCGAGCTCGTCATCGTCACGGCGCCGCCCTTCAAGATCGACGACTTCTACAAGCCGCACGAGGCCGAGATCAAGACCGCGCCCCGGTCGGCCAAGGACGTGGCCGCCAAGCACCGGGACACGGTGCACTTCCTCGACTCCGCAGCCCTGTGGGGCAACGACGGCACCGCGCCCAAGGCCCAGCGCAGCAAGGACGGCATCCACTCCTGCCAGCAGGGTGCGGCCGCCTTCGCGCAGTGGCTGACCAAGGAGCTGGGGCAGCGGTACTCCTTCACGCCCGCCCCGGCCGACCGGTGGGCCACCGGCTCGTGGACCGGTGACAAGGTCTACGGCCCGCTGGGCTGCAAGTAGCCCGTACCGCGGGGCGCGCGTCCGCCCCCGTACGGCGGGGGTGCGCGTCCGCCCCCGTACGCCGAGCCGGAACGTCGATCGCGCGGGGCCCTCGCCGGGCCCCGCGCCGCCCGCAAGGAAGCCCATGCCCGCACACGCCACCCCTCCCGCCCTCGCGTCCCGCCGAGGTCCGGCCCCCGCCGCTCCGGCCGCCCCCGGCAGGCGCCACATCGCGCCCTTGGACGGTCTGCGCGGACTCGCCGTCCTGGGCGTGCTGTTCTTCCACGCCGGCCGCTTCAGTGGTGGCTTCCTCGGTGTGGACCTGTTCTTCGTGCTGTCCGGGTTCCTCATCACCGGCCTGCTGTTGCAGGAGGCGGCCCGCGACGGCCGCGTCGACCTTCTCGCCTTCTGGGGGCGGCGTGCCCGACGTCTGCTGCCCGCCCTGGCCGTGACGGTGGCGGGGACACTGCTCCTGGTGTGGGGCTTCGGCTCCGTGACCCTGCTGCGGTTCGGTCTCGACGACACCCCGTGGGTCCTTGGCAACCTCGCGAACTGGCACTTCATCGCCGAACAGGTCGGCTACTGGGACTCCGCCGACACCCGGGTGTTCAGCCACTTGTGGAGCATCGCGGTCGAGGAGCAGTTCTACCTCGTCTGGCCGCTGGTGGTGGGGCTGGCGGCACGCGGCCGGCGACCGGGCGGTGCGGCCGGAGGCGGCGGGCGCGTCGCGGTCGTGGCCGCCGCCGGGGCCACCGTCTCGCTGGCACTCATGATCGCGTTCACCGGGCCCGTCGACACGACGCGCGTGTACGAGGGCACGGACACCCGGGCCTTCTCGCTGCTGCTCGGCGCGCTGATGGCGACCGGGCCCGCCACCCGCCTGGTGGAGCGGGCAGGGGCACGGGTCACGTCCTGGGCCGCGCTGGTCCTGGCCGTCGGCATCGCCGCCTACTGGGTCATGGCCGACGGCCAGAACTCCCCCTCCCTGTTCCGCGGCGGGCTGTTCCTCCACGCGCTGGCCGCCGCCCTCCTCATCGGCTGCCTCGCCCGGGCCCCGGGCGGCGCCGTGGGCCGGATCGTGGGCGCCGCCCCGCTGCGCTGGTTCGGCGCGATCTCGTACAGCCTCTATCTGTGGCACTGGCCCCTCTACGTCCTGCTGAGCGAGGAGCGCCTCGGCCGGGCGGGCTGGGACCGTACGGTGATCGTCGTCGGCGTCTCCGTCGTGGCCGCCGCGCTCTCCAAGCATCTGGTCGAAGACCCCGTACGGTTCCGGGCCCGCTGGGCACACGGCCGGTCCGGAGCGCTCGCGCTCGTGGCGGTCTTCGCCGCGCTCGTCGCCCTGTGGGCCGTCATCCCCGAACCGCGGGCCGGGGTCGGTTCCGTGGACGTCACCCGGCTCACCGCGCACAGCTGAGCCGGGGGCACGGCGCGTGCGGCTGCTCTCCTCGCCCGGCAGAGCGACACCGTGGGCGACAAGCATCTGGAAACTGGGACAAAATCGCAGAGACATCACCCGCGCCTCCGCCGGGAGATCCCCGAGAGACAGCCGACGGGGACCGCCCCGGGGCCGACACGTACCTGCCGACACATACCTGGAGACGAGCCCATCCCGATGCCACGAGTTCTGCTGATCGAGGACGATCCCGCGGTACAGAAGGGCGTGTCGCTCGCGCTGCGGCGCCGGGGTCACGAACTGGAGGTGGCGGCGAGCGGGGAGACCGGACTGCTCACCCTGGAGCGCTTCCGGCCCGACCTGGTGCTGCTCGATCTGATGCTGCCCGGCATGTCCGGCCTCGAGGTGTGCCGCCGCATCCGCGAGACCCGGCAGCTGCCGATCATCATCCTCTCCGCTCGGGGCGACGACATCGATCTCGTCGTGGGCCTGGAGGCGGGCGCGGACGACTACATCGTCAAACCGGCCAGCGGAGAAGTCATCGAGGCCCGGATGAAGGCCGTCCTGCGGCGAGTGGTCCCGCAGGACCCCGCGACGGGGCCGGGACAGGCCGGGCAGGGCGCCCTGGAGCTCCACGGCGACCTCGCGGTGGACCGGAGCGCTCTGCTCGTGTCCAAGGACGGCCGTGAACTGACGCTTGCCCCCTCCGAGTTGAAGCTGCTGCTCTTCCTGTCCGCCGCGCCCGGCCAGGTCTTCAGCCGCCAGCATCTGCTGGAACAGGTGTGGGAGCACAGCTTCTACGGCGACGCGCGGCTCGTCGACGCCTGCGTGATGCGGCTGCGCGGCAAGGTCGAGGACGACCCGCGCCGGCCGGTGTACATCCAGACGGTACGGGGCTTCGGTTACCGCTTCGGTCCCGTGCCCGCACCAAAGAGCCCGCACAGGCGGCCGCAGGAGGAGCCGCGGGAGGACGGCGCGTCGTGAGGCTGCGTCCGCCCCGGGGCCTGCGCGTCCGCCTCGTCGTCGCGTTCCTGCTCGTGTCGGCGCTCAGCGCCCTGATCACCGCCGCGCTCACGTTCCGGCAGGCCCGCTCCGCGATCCTCGACCGCACACAGGACAACGCGGTGCGCGACCTGCGTGCCCAGGTCGGATCCCTCGCCCCCGACCTGCCCTTCCCGCCGAGCGCGCGGGACCTGCGCAACTTCACCCTCCAGCTGGACCGGGCCGGCGCCTCCCGCGACTGGCGCACCGCCGCGTCCTACCGCAACGGCCCGCCGGTCACCGCGCCGGGCACCGAACAGCGCACGGCGGTTCCGGCCGCGCTGCGCGCCGCCTCGGCGGACCGGGCGGACGCGGTCGTCCGTCAGCGGATCGAGCGCGACGGCTCCCCCTGGCTCGTCATCGGCATGCCGGTCTTCTACGCCGCCGAGCCCGGCGCGGAGCCTGCCGCGTCCGGCCTTGTCGTGTACGCCGACTTCTCCCTGGACGGCGACCGGGCCGATATCTCCGCCCTGGTCACCGCCGCACAGGCGGGTGCCGTCCCCGCCCTCGTCCTCGCCCTGGTCCCGGCCCTGTTCGCGGCGCGCCGCGTGTTGCGCCCGGTGCGGGGGCTGCGCAACGGCGCCGAGCAGATCGCCTCGGGCGAACTCGGCACCCGGCTCCCGGTGACCGGCCGCGACGAACTGTCCGACCTCACCAGGACCTTCAACACGATGGCGACGCACCTCGAGGAGGACGACGCCGAGCTGCGCCGCATGGAGGCCACCGCGCGCCGCTTCGCCGCCGACGTGGCGCACGAACTGCGGACGCCGCTGGCCGCCATGTCCGCGGTGACCGAAGTGCTCGACGAGGACGCGCACAGCGGCACCCTGCCACCGGACACCGCCGACGCCGTGCTCCTGATCAGCGGCGAGACCCGGAAGCTGGCCCGCATGGTGGAAGACCTGATGGAGGTCTCGCGCTTCGACGCGGGCGCCGCGGCCCTGCATCCGGACGACGTCGCCCTGCGCACGCTCGTGGAGAAGACCGTGCAGCTACGGGGCTGGCAGCTGCCGCCGGGGCAGGTCGTGGTCGATGTGCCCGAGGACGTACGGGTCCGCGTGGATCCCCGGCGCATCGACGTCGTCCTGGCCAACCTGATCGGCAACGGCCTGCGGCACGGCGCTCCCCCGGTCGTCGTCCGGGCACGGCCTGCCCCGGACACCGACGGCGGCACGGCCGTCGTGACGGTCACCGATCACGGCCCCGGCATCCCCGAGGACGTACTGCCCCATGTCTTCGACCGCTTCTACAAGGCGGACGCGGCCCGTACCCGGTCCGAGGGCAGCGGCCTCGGCCTCGCCATCGCCGCCGAGAACGTCCGCCTGCACGACAGCACCCTGACCGCCGCCAACTCGCCTGGCGGCGGAGCCGAGTTCACCCTCACGCTCCCGCTCTCGCGCCCCGAGCGCATCCGCCCCGAGCCCGCCCGTCCTGAGCCCACTCGTCCCGGAGCCGCCACGGAGGACCACCCGTGAGGAAACGCCTCCCGCTCCTGCCGCTGCTCACCGGACTGCTGTTCCTGGCGACGGGCTGCGGTGTCACCCCAACCGGTCCCGAAGGGGCGGGCGCCCCGGCCTCCGGCATCCAACGTCCGGGCACGGACGCCGACCACGCCCGCCTGTACTTCGTGGGGCCCTACGGCCTGCGCACCACCGCCCGGCCCACCGACCGCCCGCTCACCCCGCAGCAGGCCCTCGGCCTCCTCCTGGAAGGCCCCACCGACGCGGAACGGGAACGCGGCCTGATCAGCGAGGTCCCCTCGATGAACGGACGCCTCACGGCGACCGCGTCCCGCGGCACGGTCGACATCTACCTGCCCGTGAACATCGCGGAACTGGAGGTCGCGGCGGTCAGCCAGCTCACCTGTACCGCCGCCCACTCCGAAGTCCCCGGCGACCGGCGCCCCACCGACGTGGACGTCCGCTTCCACGAGAACCTCGGCCGCTCCACGGCCCCGTGGACCGCCCGCTGCGGCGCCGACGGCAACGCTCATCCGCAGACGCGGGCGTGACCCGTCCCGTACGGATTTGTCACGTGTGTGCCTAGTCCGCGGTGCGCCGGCCGTCCACCGTTGGTCCTCCTACCCGAGGAAAGGACCAACGGTGAGACGCAGACGATTTGTGGCGGGGACGGCCGGCGCGGTCGCCGGGCTCGCGCTCGGTCCGGGCCCGGTCCGGGCTTCCGCACCCGCGCTCCGCGCCGCCCAGTGGCAGGCCGTTCCGGCGCCCGGCAGCACGCCGGCCGCCCAGCTGCGCCGCATCTCCGCGGCCGGGCCCCAGCTGGCCTGGGCCGTCGGTGAGGAGGGTCGCGCGGGGCCCTCGCAGGGGCGGGCGCTCGCCATGCACTGGAACGGCAGCGCCTGGTCGAAGTCCGACCTGACGCACCTGAATTACACGGGACGACTGAGCGACGTCGCCTGCGTCGGCTCCGCCGCGGCGTGGAGCGTCGGCCTGCCCGCCGGCGAGGCGAGCCCGCTGCTCCGCTGGGAGGGCGCCACCTGGCGCGAGGTCACGTTCCCGGGCCGGGGCGAGGCGGACGTCGGCCTGGAGTCGGTGGCGGTCGGCGGTGACGGACGGGTGTGGATCTGCGGCAGACGCGGTGGCGCCGCCCGGCTGCTGCGGAGAGAGGGGGACCAGTGGCGGTGGCTGGCCCCGCTGCCGGTGGCGAGCGCCAGCCTCTACCGGGTGGTCCTGCGCACGCCGAACGAGGTCTGGGTCGGCGGCGACCAGGCTTCCGGCGGCGGATGGTCCGGGCTCGTCGCACGCTGGGACGGCGCGTGGACGGTCCTGCCCCCGATCACGGGCGCCCGTCTCAGCATCAGCGGTCTGCACGCGGCCGCCACGGACGACGTATGGGCCGTCGGCACCGAAGCCGGCGTCGGCGGGCCGCCGGGGCGCCCCGGCAACCCTGTCCTCGTCCATTGGAACGGCGCCGCCTGGAGCCAGGTGCAACCAGGGTTCAGCGTCGGCTCGTTGACCGGGATCGCCGCCGACGCGCAGGGGCGCGCCGCCTGGATATCGGGCTGGAACTACCAGGACCAGAGCCGCAGCACGTACCTGCGCCGGGACGGCCAGGGCTGGGCGGTCGTCCGGGGCCCGGCGGGCACGGCGACGGCCCCGTACCTCAGTGACGTGACCCCCGTCCCGGGCACCGCGGGATTCTGGTCCGCAGGGATGACGAGCCCCACCCCCGCCCCGCCGACCGCCGCCTACAGCGAGCGCTTCGACGCCTGAGTCCGACGCCGTTCTCGCTGAAGTTCCACGGTGGTGACGACTCGGGTCAGGGAGGGCCTGCGCGGGACGGAGCCGAAGCCGAACCGGACCGGGGGCCATACGGGCCCGAGCGCTCCCAGGTCCGTGCCGTCCCAGGTCGCGTGTGCCGTCGTGACCACCCGCAGGTCCCGGGCGGCGTACCACTCGCGGCGCCCCGATCCCGCGCTGCCCCGGGTCCGCACGCCCGGCATCAGGAGGCGGGCCGGTACGTCGCACAGCGCCGCCCACCCGGGGCTGGTCGCCAGACGGCACGGGACCAGGCGCAGCAGCCGCCCCAGCGCGGTGGACGGTCCGGGTGCGAAGGTGAGCCGCAGCGGGCCGGCCGCCACGGTCCACCGCTCGCGCCCGGGCTCGACGGCGACGGGGCAGATGACGACGTCGTCGAAGCGGTACGTGGCCGCGACGAAGTCCGCCACCCGCTCGGACGGCGCGAGGAGCACGCGCCGTCCGTCGGCCCGTTCCACCATGACGTCGGCGAACGGGCCCATGGGCGACAGCGGCCAGTACCCGACGACCAGCCGTACGCCGGCGGCGGTGCCCAGTCCCGCGATCCATCCGTCGAAGCGCAGGCGTTTGGGCCGTGCGCCGGGCCGAGCCGATGTCATCGGGCGGAGGTGGGCGCGCCCGGCACCCGCCGGTCGCCGCCGTTGCGGTCCTGCCACTGCCGGAAGACGTCCACGGCGCCGTCCCGCGGTTCGTGCCGCATCGGGAGGCGGCGCTCCTGCCAGGGCTTGGCGAACTCGTCGTAGAACGTGCTCAGCTCGAAGTACTTGCGGTCGTCGACGTAGTGCGGGGCGTATGCGTCCCGGGTCGTGACGAAGACGACCTCGTCCGGGGAGCAGTAGTAGAGCGCGCCCAGGCACATCGGGCACGGCTGCGCGAGTACGTAGACGGTGGCGCCCGTCAGATGTTCGGTGCCGAGCCGGGTACAGGCGTCACGGACGGCCAGGACCTCCGCGTGGGCCGTCGGGTCGTGGGTCTGCGCCACCTGGTTGGCGCGTTCGGCGACGATCTCGCCGTCCTTGACGATGACGGTGGCGAACGGGCGGCCGCCGTCCCGCACGTTCTGACGGGCCAGGTCGATGGTGCGCTGCACGAAGTCCATGTCGTGCCTCCGGTGCGTTCGTACGCGGGCAGGGCGGTCGGGTACGCGGCCGGGACCGACTGGGATCGACCTCCCGGACCGACCGACCACCTCAGTCTGCGTGACCTGGCTCCACAGCTGCGGAAACTCAGGCCGCTTCGTCGCGGCGTCCTTCCGCTTCGTTGCGGCGCTCTTCCGCTTCGTCGTGATGCTCCGCCGCGGACTCCTCCCGCTGCCGTGCGCGGCCGTGCCCGGCGACGAGCCGGAGGTGCGGCCGACGGTGCGCGCCGCGCCGCGGGGGATCACCGGTCAACCGGTCTTCGACCCGGTCCATGCCGATCAGCAACAGACCCATCACGGGCAACAGCAAGAGTGCGACGACAAGCATCGGCGGCGACCTCCCCACAGCGTCCCTTTTCGCCTGCCCGACTCGAACGCCTTCACGGCCCCACAATGTGAAGGTCCCGCGACGGCTCTCGTCACATACGTCGGTACACGCGTCGGTACATACGCCGGTACACGCGCCGCATACGCGCCGGGTCGCCGCTTCCGGTTCCGCTTGCCTGGAGGCAACTCCGGCTGCCCCAGGCCCCGTTGCCGAAGGTTTCGTCCTCACCTTCGCGGACAGGTGAGTTCCCACCACGGATGCCGCGTACGGCAGAGAGGATCAGAGCGATGACCGACAGCGGCCAGGCCCCCGGAACCCCCCATCGGCACCTCTCGCCCGCCGACCTCCTCGGCTGGGCGGTGGAGGCGAGCGACGGCTCGGTCGGCGAGGTCGACCCCTGCTCGGAGGAGGTGGCGCCCGACCACCTCGTCATCGACACCGGCGGCACACTCCTGAACAAGAAGGTGCTGCTGCCGCTCCGCTTCGTCACCCATGCCGACGAATCGAACCGCACCCTGTACGTGCCCCGCACCAAGGAACTCGTCAAGAGCGCCCCGCGCTTCGACCGGGACCTGCGGGTCACCGATGCCGGATATCGCGCACGGATCGACGCGCACTATCTGGAGGAGCCCGGCCACTGACCGGCCGGTCACCTCACAGGGAGACCGCCAGGGCCGCCGCGACGATGGACGCCGTGGCCACGGTCAGCATGAAGACGCGCCCTCGCAGGCCGGCTCCCTTGAACAGCCCCGGCGCCCGTTCCTGCTCACGCAGAGGCCCACCGCAGAGGCAGTGTTCGCCGTGTGTCTGGTCCGGGGCATCGAGCCAGTAGGCACCGAGCAGCTGCGCGCCGTGCCAGGCGCCACCAGAAGTCGTCATGCCCGTTCAACCGGTGCGACGGGCCCCAGGCCACCGGCTCGGCTCCGTTCGTTGCGGTGACTACACCGGCTCGTGATCTTGACACTGTCGCCCGCACATGCCGGGGGCCTTTCTCCTTCGCGACACCCCGCGGTGGTCTGTCCGGAGCCGGTCCGGCGGTGGTCTTCAGTCCCTACGGAGAGGCCATTGGTCCCGAATCTTCCCGAGGGGCCAGGGCACCCGAACCTCTGCACGGTTACTCCGGTCGCCGACCCGTCCGGCTGCACGTCGGCGTGTGGACCTGAAGAAGGCGGCTGCCGGGAGGTCCGATCGGCTTCGAAGAGCCTGTACACAACGCACAGCACCAGAGGAAAGGCAACGTCATGGCTGAGCACACACTGAACGGCCGCCGCGTTCTGGCGATCGTCACCAACTACGGGATCGAGCAGGACGAGCTCGTGGTGCCGGTGCAGCATCTGCGTGAGCGTGGCGCACACGTCGACGTGGCCGCGGTGAAGGCGGAGGAGATCCGCACGCTCGTCGGCGACAAGGACCCCGGCAAGACCGTCCAGCCGGACCTCGCCCTGGCCGACGCGGACGCGTCCTCGTACGACCTGCTGCTGATCCCCGGCGGCACGGTCAACGCGGACTCGCTGCGACTCGACGAGACCGCCGTCTCGATGGTCCGCTCCTTCGCGGAGTCCGGCCGCAAGGTGGCGGCGATCTGCCACGGGCCGTGGCTCCTTGTGGAGGCCGACGTCGTCAACGGCAAGACCCTCACGTCGTACGCCTCGGTCGCCACCGACATCCGCAACGCCAAGGGCACCTGGGTCGACAAGGCCGTCATGCACTGCGGCGCCAACGACTGGGACCTGATCACTTCTCGTACCCCCGATGACCTGGAGGACTTCCTCCGGGAGATCGACAGCACGCTCGGCGCGGCAGGCTGACGACCGTGCGTCCGCCCCGGCCCGCGTGCGGTGGCGGGCCGGGCCCACCGACCCACCGTCTGCTCCCTCACAAAGCCGTGGAGCGAGACAGAGGGGGTAGCTGGTGAGGGCGGACGGGGCCCGGCTTGTACTGCATCATCACGAATTGCTCCGCCGTTTCGGGCAGTGGCGTGGCTGCGGTCGCCATCACCCAGCCCGGGCCCCTCTCCGCGTGGTTCACCTGGCGCACGGCTCCATCGGGGTGCAGGGGGTGGAGAGTTGCGGTCGCCTGGTAGATGGGTCCCGCGACCGGGTCGTGCCGGACGTCGTGTGCGAGGTTGATCAGGGCGGGGTCGGACGGGTGGTTCGTGACCGCTCGTCTGACGGCCGGGCAGGCTCCCCGGGCCCAGTCCTCGGCCCAGTTCAGCAGCGTGCCCTCACGCGCCTGATCGTCCAGCAGCATCCATCGCATGATGTTGGAGGGAGCCCGGCCGCCAGGGAAGAGGGCCTTGAACTCGGCGTTGCAAGCCCTGACGTTCCAGTGCTTGTCGGCGATGTAGGCCATGGCGCCCGTGACTCCTTCGACGACCGTCCGCCAGACCGTCCCTACCCGTGTCGCTTCTGAGTCCTGCGCACCCGGCTGCACTGGCCTGTCTCCTCCCGCCACGTTGCTCGTAGATCTCCGTGCCGTCATGGCTCGTCGCCGTCATGGCTCGTCGCCGTCATGGCTCGTCGCCGTCATGGCTCGTCGCCGTCATGGCTCGTCCGTCAAGCCTAGCCAGCACCGGAAGCCACGCTTCCGGGACCCCGGGCTCGATGCGTGGAGCCTGTGCCTCTGGCCCGGGGAGAGCGCGGCCACCGAACGCGGCGTCAGCCCGGCGCGCTACCGGTACGACCAGGCCGCCGCCTGGCCGGCGAGTTCCAGAACGGTCGGAGAAGAAGAACCACCGGCAAGATGGCTGTATTCAACCGCGATCACGATCATCAGGCGCTCGGGCAGCCCCAGGTCCGGGTAGAAGCCGCGCTGGAACAAGTCGTCCATCGCTTTCTCCGCGGTCATTCCGGCTTCGAAGCGAAGACGTATCTCGCGCTGCGCCGTGCGCAGATAGATGAGGTGCTCTTCGAGGCCCGTCTGATCCGTCGGCCGCCCGTGACCGGGGATGATGACGCGCGGATTCAAGCCGAGAACGAGTTCGCACGCGTTGATGATGTTCTGAAGCGGTCCTGCCCAGTGCGGCGGATGGTCACCGTGGAAGAAGACGTCGCCGGTGCAGACCACATCTCCGATGCGAGCCACCAGGTCCCCGACGTGGTGCGCCGGTCCCACCTCGATCAGCTCCACCTCCTTGTCCCCCACAGCGAACGTGTGGCGGCCGGAGAAAGTCGAGGTGGGCGCCGCCAGTTGGGCGGAAGAGAAGTCGAAGACACCGAAGTGTTCACGGAGGTAACGGCCGAGGAGGGAATCCGCCGGCGACTGGTTCACCAGTGCGTGCATCTCCTGCGGCGTCGGCTCGTGATGCAGGTGCTCCTGCGCAGCGCGGGTGGCGATGATCTCCGCACCGGGGAACAGGAAGTTGCCGAAGGTGTGGTCACCGTTCGCATGGGTGTTGACCACAGTCCCCACGGTGCGGTCTTCGAGCCGGGGCTGAGCCGCGGCGATCATCGCCCGGGTCAGCGGTCCGTCATACGGCGTGTCGATGACGGCGGCGTCGGGACCCGAAATGACCCAGAGACAGTTCGCGTAGCCCCAAAGGCCCGTGCCTTCGGGAGCCCACAGGTAAAGCCCATCGGCGCCGGGTATCTCGGTGAGCTGCGTTGGGAGGTTCATAAGCGCATTCTGACCGATTCGCGCGACCCTCTCGTTCACGGGGTCCAGCACGGCCAGGCACCTCACCTGGCGGTGGCGAGGTGTGGCGACTGCACATGTGGTGAGGGGCACGGCAGTTGACACAGGAGGTGCACGGCGGTTTCCGAGCCGGGGCGGAACGGGCGACTCTCACCGGCAGTTCCGCGTACACCCGTGACCCTACGACCGCAGCCGTACGAGACGGGCTCGTACCGCCAGGGTTGACAGGGATGCACACCTCTCGTCGGACGTGACGAACCCTGCGGTTGCGTATGTTCCTGCACCGGGCCGAGAGACCAGGCCCGCTGCAATGGAACAACGAAAACTGGGGGAAAATCATGGCGCAGAGCAGGAAACGGCTGGCACTCGCCGCGGCCACGGCCGCCGTCGGAGCGGGCCTCGCGTTCGCACCGATGGCCGACGCCGCCCTCGCGTCCGGTCCCGCCCCGTCCGACACCCCGCGTGTCGCCGAGTCGGGCTGGGGTGCCGTCGACGGGCTGCCGGGCAAGTCGAAGGCGGCCGCGGGCGACAACATCTACTACTTCAAGTTCGCGCACTCCAAGAAGTGCGCCGAGGTCCCGGGGCTCAGCAAGACCAGGGGCAAGGGACTCGACCAGTGGACGTGCACCGGCAGGGGGCACCACTGGTGGTACCTGACCGAGGGGCCGGGTTCCACGGTCCACGTCGTCAACTACAACAGCAAGCTGTGCATGAACGTGAAGGGCGGCAGCACGGCGAACAAGGCGCCGGTGGTCCAGTGGGACTGCAACAACCAGAACAACGGCCTGTGGGTGCTGCAGTACCACAGCCAGTACGGCCAGTACCGGCTGTGGAACGCGAAGAGCGGCAAGTGCGTGAACGTACGGGGCGCGAGCACGGGCAACGGCGCCGACCTCATCCAGTACACGTGCAGCGACGCGGCCAACAACCGCTTCTGGGCGATCGACTGACGAGGGGTCAGCTCCCGATGTAGGGGTGGGGCGGCGGCGGGGGTGTCCTCGCCACCGCCCCACCGCCCGTCCCGCGCCCCGTCAGAGTCGGCGTGCCGCGACCACCGCTGAACTGGTCGGTGTGGTAAGTATTTCCGTGGCTTCCAGGGCCGGGTGGGTGAGGTAGAAGAGCCGGAGCTCATCGACTGTGCCCTCGAAATGAGGCGGCCAACCGGGCGAGGGGGTGAAGTCGTCCAGGATGAGGATGCCACCGGGAGCGAGCAAATCGATGACCCCTTGGGGATCGTCGCGCTTGCCCCCGCCGTCGCAGAAGAAGACGTCGAACGGGGCGTGCCGCTCAAGCAGCCGCCAGTCCCCCGTGAGAACGCTGACCCGCTCGTCGTCCGCGAAGACGCCGGCCGCTCGACGGGCCAGCACCTCGTCACGTTCCACCGTGACCAAACGTGCACCGGCGCCGGCCAGGCCGCTGTGCAGCCAGGCGGTGCCCACTCCCGAGCCGGTGCCGCTCTCCGCGATGACACCGTCGGGTTTCGCCGCGGCGGCCAGCTTGAGCAGCCTGCCCACCTCAGGGATGCAGCTCTTCTTGAAACCTGCCTCGGACGCTATGCGCTCCGCCGCCACCACCCGGGGCGGAACCGTGCGTTCAGTCAAGGCAGTCGTGTCAGTCGTGTCAGTCATGGCAGTCGCCTCAGCCATGTCAGCCGTATAGGTCATGATCGACCCCTCCCCTTCCGCGTGAGCATGACGGTATCTCCCTACGCCGACTGACGTGCGCCGTACGGGGGTTCACTTCTCAGGCACCAGGTCCGGGCGCAGCCGGTGCCAGACCGGGTGTCTCAGCAGGCCGGCCCGGGTCAGGGCGGTGTAGCGGACCTCGGCGACCAGCCGCGGCAGGACCCACCGGGCGCCGGGCACCGCGGGTTCGGGGGCGAAGGGGCACTCGTCCATGGCGGCGATGCTCAGGAGGTGGGCGAGTTCGGTACGTTGCCGCTCGTTCCAGCCCGTCCCCACGCTGCCCCGGTAGGACAGCGCACCGTCCTGGTACTGGCCGACCAGGACCGCGCCGGGCAGCCCGGTCAGGCGCCCGTGGCCGGGCAGCCAGCCGCCGACGACCACGTCGACGGTGCGGACGTTGCGGATCTTGACCCAGTTCGGTGACCGTCTGCCGGGTTCGTACACCGAGTCGAGCCGTTTCAGCACGATGCCTTCCAGGCCGTGCTCGCGGGCGAGTTCCAGGCTCCGACCGCTTTGCCCGACGACCGCGCGCGGCGCCGACCAGCGCGGGCCGGCCTCGACCAGCTGCTCCAGGGCCTCGCGACGGCGGACGTAGGGCAGGCCGGTCAGGTCCTGACCGGCCAGGAACAGGACGTCGAACAGGACCAGGTGCACGGGGGCGCCGGCGGCGAGGCGGGCCGCTTTCGCCGGGGAACCGGACAGCCCCATGCGCGGCTGAAGGCGCTCGAAGTCCGGGCGCCCCGCCTCGTCGAGCACGACGATCTCCCCGTCGAGAACCGTCGGTACGTCCCCCAGTACGTCGGCCAGGGCGTGCAGTTCCGGGTAGGCGGGCGTGATGTCCGCGCCCGAGCGCGAGCGGATGACCACGGTGCGGTCGCCGGGCAGATACACCAGCGCGCGCTGGCCGTCGTACTTGGTCTCCGCACTCCACAGGTGTTCGGTGCGGGACGGCGGCAGCGATCCGGACGTGGCGAGCATGGGGGCGAGGCGCGGCAGAGGGGCCATGTTGGACAGGCCTCGCCCCATCCGGGAGCGTTCATGCGCGACGGACGCCCATCTCGCCCGGTCGGCCCCGCCCACCGCGGCCCCGCTCACCCGGTGGGCGGCAGGGCCATGGGGGGGGCGGCAGGGCCATGGGGGGCGGCAGGGCCATGGGGGGCGGCGGCGCTCGGCGGATCGGCGTTCGGGACGCGGGGGTGCCGCCTCCCGGCCCCGCCCCGCGGCGAGCGAGCGGGCGGGCGGGCGGGCGGGCTACGTCAGCTGACGATCTGGTCCCCGTCCGGCACGTCCCTCACCGAGACCATGGTGCTGGGCAGCCCGAGCCCCTGCGACACCACCCGCGCGAGCCCGTCCACGTCCTGGCCCGCCGGGACCGGGACCTGCTCCCCTTCGCCGTAGCTCTCGATCGCCTTCGTGAAATAGCTCGGGTGCCAGGCGCCGACGGCTCCTCCGACCTCGACCGCGGTAACGGCGCGACTGCCGACGGATCGCTTCACCGCGGCCAGGATCTCGTCGGAGCGCAACTCGCCCGGTACCTGGAACAGGCTGGCGTGCGCACCGACGAGGCCGCCGTCCCGCAGCCGCACGGTGACTGTGAGACAGCTGGTGACACTGGGGTACGTGAGCACACCACCGGGCGCCACCTCCTTGACCTGTCCTTCCGAGATCGTCGCCTTGGCGGGTGCCGAGGGGCGGTCCGCCGCGTACGGCATCACACCGGCGGAGCCTTCGTAGGCCTGGGCAGCCGGGCTGAGCCCGCACGGCAGCGCCAGGAGTGCGGCGGCGAAGACCGTGGCGCTCACGGCGGCGCGCCGCCACCCCGACGTCCGGAACGGCGTCCGGAGCCGCGTCCGGACGGCTCGACGCGCGGGGTGAAGCGGCTGCTGATGCGATGACACGGGTAACTCCTGAGGCGACACTGAGCTGAACCTGATCACTGTACTGAGGCAGCCCGGACAGCGTCGCCGTCGAGGAGCGCTTCCGCCCGGTCCACCTGGGCGGCGCCGGGACAGCGCCCGGCGGCCGGGTATCTCCAACTTGCGCAGCAGCGAGGAGACATGCGACTCGACCGTCCGTACGGATATAAACAGCCGCGCGGCGACCTCCGCGTTGCTGAGGTGCTCCCCGAGTGTCGGGGCAGCTCGCGGAGGCGTACGCGGATCCGGATCTCGCTGCGTTCGAGCTAGGGTTTGTGGAGGACGCGGCGCAGGTTCGGCGGTCGTTGGGGGCGTGCTGGGATGTGCGCTTCGAGTACGCGGAGCCGGTCCGCCCGTTCCGTTGGCCCAAGGGCGGGGCGCGAGCTTCGCGGGGTGGTACTGCTGTGCGACGACCGGCGGGCACATCGGCTACGAGTCGTGGGCAGGTTCCGCTGTGGCTGCTCAAGCGGATCCTCAGCCCCCGATTCCCCACCGAACGACCAGTGCCCCGGCCGGCAATGCCCGAGGACAACTACCAAAGGATCAAGGACCACTACGCGAAGCCTCACCGGAACGCAGTCGTGGCGATCGTTCCTCCACGACCACGACCCCTGGCTCACCCTGACGACCGTCACGAAGCTCTACATCACCCTCGCCCGAGAACCCGAGCCGAGCCAAGCCGGTGAAACTCAGTAGCTCTGCGGCTCCAACTCCGCATACGTTCGGCCGCATGGCTGACGACTGCTTCGGGCATCCACGACTCGCCGCGATCTACGATCCGCTCGACCCCGACCGCAGCGATCTCGATGCCTACCTCCGGATGGCGGAAGAGTTCGGGGCGCGCCGAGTCCTGGACATCGGCTGCGGCACCGGGGTGTTCGCACTTCTCCTGGCTGACCGCGGGATCGACGTCGTCGGCATCGATCCCGCCAAGGCATCCGTCGACGTCGCCCGGGCCAAACCGGGTAGTGAGCGAGTGCGCTGGATCTGCGGTGACGCCACAGCCCTGCCGTCACTGCAGGTCGACCTCGCGACGATGACAGCGAACGTCGCCCAGGCCATCGTTGATCCGAACACCTGGCAGAAGACGCTGCAAGGTGCCTACGAGGCACTACGGCCCGGCGGGCACCTGGTCTTCGAGACACGTGATCCGGCCAGACGAGCCTGGGAAGAGTGGACCCGCGAGAACTCCTACCGCGTGACGGAGATCCCGGGCGTCGGCTCCGTCAAGAGCTGGGTCGACCTGATCGAGGTGAGCCGGCCTCTGGTGACCTTCCGCTGGACCTACGTCTTCGCAGCGGACGGCCAGGTGCTGACCTCGGATTCGACGCTGCGCTTCCGAGAGCGCAACGAGGTCGAGACGGACCTGGTCGCCCATGGCTACGTGGTGCAGGACGTGCGCGATGCGCCTGACCGGCCGGACAGAGAGTTCGTCTTCCTCGCACGACGTCCCTGATCCACAGTGATCCACGCCACTAAAACTTCAATGGCACACGCACAAACAAACTCGTCGGCACGCCCTGAACGCTGAACGCGGCACCCGAGAAAGGCGGTGCGGCAACTGTCGGGTGGCTGGGACGGGTGGCACCGCACGATGGAGACATGGACGACTCGACCTTGGTATCCCGCTTCCTTCGCGACGGCTTCGTCAAGCTGGAGGGCGCCGTCGCGCCCCTCGTGGCCGCGAGCTGTGCGCGGCTGCTCTGGCGGGAGACGGGCTGCGACCCGGACGACCCGGGAACGTGGACGCAGCCCGTGCATTGGGTCGGCGGAATGGCACAGGGACCCTTCGCCGCCGCACCCAACTCCCCTGCCCTGCACCGGGCGTACGACCTGCTGGTCGGCGCCGGGCGCTGGGAGCCGCGCTACTCGCTCGGCACCTTTCCGTTGCGCTTTCCCCATGAGGAGGAGCCCGGCGACGCGGGCTGGCACATCGAGGGCAGTTATGCGGTGGAGGGCGAGACCTGGCCCTTCACCAATCTCCGCTCACACGGCCGGGCGCTGCTGATGCTCTTCCTGTTCAGCGAGGTGGGGGAAGAGGACGCCCCGACCCGGATCCGGGTCGGCTCCCACCTCGACGTGCCGAAGGTGTTGGAGCCGTACGGGGAGGAGGGCGCGAGCGGGCTGGCCATCGCGCCGGACCTCGTAGCGGCATCCGCCCACCGGCCGCTCGCCCTCGCCACCGGCTCCCCGGGGGACGTCTTCCTGTGCCATCCGTTCCTGGTGCACTCAGCGCAGCCGCACCACGGGTCGCGACCGCGTTTCATGGCCCAGCCGCCGCTGATGCCGGCCGCGCCGTACGAACTGGAGCGGGCCGACGGCGCGTACTCACCCGTGGAGATCGCGATCCGCCAGGGCCTGGGACAGCCCACCTCCGGTCCCGACGGGCAGGACGCAGGCCCCGGCAACCAGAATGTTCGGCTCCGAGGGTGAGCCCCCGGGCCGGGCGCGGAGGAAAGTTGTGTTCCGGGCAGGTGTCCCGTACGGGGGGGTCAATTCCCGCCGTTCTGGAGGAGGTTGGGGGCTTCGTACGGCGGAGGTTCGTGACGGCACCTGCCCCGGCACCCCGGCGCACGCCTTGTTGCCGGGGTAGCCATGCATGACGCAGCACACCTGCCCGTCGGCCCTCCTCGACTCCGCCGCCGGAACACCATATTCCACCCTTAAGCTCTACTATTCCTGCACGGTCGCGCTCTGGACGTACAGCCCCAGTTCGCGTATCAGCAGGACATAGGCATATGCCAGAAGCACCACCGCATCGTGTGTTGCCAAATCCCTTACGGCCCACCACCGGCTGTGCGAAAGTCGTTAGCGGTCCACCATCCGTCAAGTCGGTCGCACCGCACCTTCACCGGAGCACCTCATGCCGCCCCACGTCTTCGCGGACCACGCAGCCGCCCAGCCGCCCGAGCGCGGCACGGTCGATGCGCTGATCTCGCAGACACGTCGGCTGCGCGGCGAGGTCGACGCCGTGCGGCGCGACGCCGCGACCGACCACGGGGACGCCGAGGGGCGCTGGCAGCGCGCCCTGTGCGACCTGGCGGTGCATCAGCTCAACGACCTCGACGACCATCTCGCACAGCTGCGGGACGGCCCGCCGCCGGTGGGTGCGGAGCCTGCGGATCCGACCGCTCCGGAAGACCAGGACCCACAGCGGGGGTCGCTCCTGAGCCGGGTGGGCAGCGCCGAGTGGAACCTCCTCACCGACGAGGCCGGCTGGTCCGGCGAGCTCTACCGGATCCTCGGCCGCGACCCGGCCGCTCCCCCGCTCTCCCTGGACGAATTTCCCTCCCTCGTGCACGTCGAGGACCAGCCACTGCTGACCACGATGGTCACGGACTGCCTCATCGACGGCAAACCCATCGACGGCGAGTTCCGCATCGTGCGGTCCGACGGGCGGGTGCGCCAGGTGCACATGATGGGCGAGCCCGTGCTCGCCGCCGACGGCTCCACCGCCTCCATGTGGGCGGTCCTGCGGGACGTCAGCGAGTTGCGCCGCAGCCAGCGTGTGGTGCGCGAGAGCCATGACTCGCTGCAGCGCCGGCGCGACATCGCCCGGACCGAGCACCGCCTCGCCGTCGAACTGCAGGAGGCGGTTCTGCCGCCGTGGCGCGGCTCGCTCCGCTTCCCTCACGGCGGCCCCGGTCCGCTCGACCTCGCCGCCCACTACCTCCCCTCCTCGACCAGCTCGCTCGTCGGCGGCGACTGGTACGACGCGATGGAACTGCCCGACGGACACGCCCTGTTGAGCGTCGGAGACCTCACCGGACACGGCGTCGCCGTCACCTCCGGCATGGCGATGCTGCTCGGCGCTCTGCGCGGCATGGCGGTCGCCGGATCCCCGCCGGGCCAACTCATGGGCTGGCTGAACCAGTTACTGGACGCCACGGCGCAGCCCGCCCTCGGCAGCGCCGTCTGCTGCCGCTACGACCCCGCCACCCGCCTGCTCACCTGGGCACAGGCCGGCCACCCCGCCCCACTGCTGTTCCGCGAGGGAGCGGGGGGCGTGCTGACGCCCCCGTCCGGCGTGCTTCTCGGCGCCACCTCCGGGGCGACCTATGGGCAGGCCGAAGAGCAACTGCGGCCCGGCGACCTGCTGTTGCTCCACACCGACGGCCTGGTGCCGCGGCGCGACAGGGACACGGCGACGGGCCTGCTGCTCTCCCTCGCGTCCCGCTTCAGCGGGGCGCGTACGGCACAGGACTGCGTGCGGGTCGTCGTCGAGGAGTTCGGCGAGGCCCCGCGTGAGGACGACGCCTGCCTGTTGGTCGCGCGGATCTGACCGGTGGATCTAACCGGCGGATCTGACCGAGTGCCGCGGTCCGACGCGTCTACGCCCTGGCTGTCCTCCCCGCTCCCCTGACCCTCCTCGGCAGTGCCAGCTTGATCTCCTCCCGCAGGTCCTCGATCTTCGGGTAGCCGGCGTACTGCGCGGTCAGCCGGTACATCTCGCGGAGCCGGTCCCAGGTGCGCTGCGAGGAGTTGGCCCGCATCGACACCAGCGCCAACCGCGCGTACCGGTCGGCCTGTTCGGGGTCGTCGGCGATGAAGCAGGCCGAGGCGAGCGAGATGTAGTCGAAGATCTGCGACCGGTCGCGGTTCTTGGCCCGCAGCTCGATCGCCTCCTTGGCGTGCCGTTGCGCGACACCCGCCGCGGACGACTCGTGCTCGGCGAGGGTGCGGTACGCCAGGGCCTGCATGCCGTGCAGGTCCGCCTCGTCGAACATCTGCATCCAGCTCGGCGGCGGCACGTCCCCCTTGTCCGACACGAAGAGGTCCTCGGCGAGACCGAGGGTGCGCCGCATCGCCTGGCCGCGTCCCATCGACGCGTGTGCCCAGGCCTCGATGGTGTACAGCATCGCCTGCGTGCGGGGCAGGGCTTCGTCGCCCGCGCCCGACTTGGCGAGCTTCATCAGATCCAGGGCGTCGTCCGGCTTGCCGAGGTGCACCATCTGGCGCGCGGCGCGGGACAGGGCCTCCCCCGCGCGCGGGCGGTCGCCGCCCTCGCGTGCCGCGTGCGCCGCGATGACGAAGTACTTCTGCGCCGTGGGCTCAAGACCGACGTCGTGCGACATCCAGCCGGCGAGTACGGCGAGGTTGGCAGCGACGCCCCACAGGCGCCGCTGGAGATGGTCGGGGTGCCGGTAGGCGAGCATGCCGCCCACTTCGTTGAGCTGGCCCACGACGGCCTTGCGCTGCAGCCCGCCGCCGCGGGCCGCGTCCCACGCGCGGAACACTTCGACCGAGCGCTCCAGCTCCTCGATCTCCTGGGACCCGATGGGGGCGGCCTCGTAGCGGTCGAACCCAGCGGGGTCGGCGTGCAGGGGATCCTCGATACGGGGGGCGTCGGCCGCCAGGGCCGGATCGGCGTGCAGCCAGTCGTGCATGGCGCTGCTGAGTGCGGAGCCTGCGGCAAGCGCAGCGCCCGCGCCCACCAAGCCGCGTCGGTTGAGCATGAGGTCCATTCCCGTGAATTCGGTGAGGACCGCGGCTGTCCGCTCGGGCGCCCACGGCACGCCGTCGGGGTGCTCCACACTCCCGTCGCCACGCCGCCTGCCTACGCGCCCGTGCCGGACCATGCCTAGATCCTCAGTGGTCACGACACGGCCGAGACGCTCGGTGAAGAGGACCGCCAGCACGCGCGGCACCGGATCGCGCGGGATCTCTCCCGTGTCGATCCAACGCCGCACCCGCGAGGTGTCGGTGGCCAGTTGGGGGTGGCCCATGGCCGCCGCCTGCCGGTTCACCAGTCTCGCGAGCTCCCCCTTGGACCAGCCGGCCAGGCCGAACAGGTCCGAAAGGCGGGTGTTGGGTTGTCCGTTCACGTCAAGCCCCCAGGTTCTCGGCTGAGTTGACAGTAACCCTCTGTCAGTTGCTGAGCGACTATTCGCCAGGGTTCGCCAGGGTGCGCCACATGGTGTGCCAGGGGACGACGGGTGTCAGGTAGGAATGCGCCACCCCGACCCGGTCGCCGCAAGGCACTCCCCAGGGTGCACCCGAAGCGATCGGGCCGGGCGGCGCACGCAATTCACAGGCACACGAAGGGATCTGTATCGCCCATGTACGCAGCATCGTCCTCCGTGTCCGCCCCGCCCCGGCCGCTGCGCCCGCGCCCCCCGGTCCACCGGAGTCGCGAGATCGCCCCCTCGCCGGGAAGCGGCCCCTATCTTGAGCCGGTGCGCCCCGCCGGTGCGCCGCCGGGCGCCGGCCGTACGCCCCGCGTACCGGGATCCGGCACGCAACCGCTCAGCGGGAGACTCGACTTGTCCGGCCCCCAGGGGGCGCAACTGCGCACCGCGATTGCTTCGGTGCACCGCATCTGCCCGGAGTTCAACCCGGTACAGGTACTCCGCAGAAGCGGCCGCACCGTGCTGCTCGTCGGCACGACGGGACGCAGCACCGCCGTCGCCAAGTGCCTGCTCGACCACTCACCGGTGTGGGCCGAGCGGATCAGGCACGAAATAGCCGCCTACCGCTCGTTCGTCCGGCACCGGCCGCCGGTCCGGGCGCCGCGGCTCATCGCCGCCGATCCCGAGGACTGCACGCTGGTGATCGAGCGGATGCCGGGGCGGGTGGCGGCACTGCTCCGGCACCCGATCGAGTCCCCGCCACGCGCCGACATCAGGGCGGCGATCGGCTCGGTCTGCCGCCTGAACCAGTGGCGGCCGCCGGCCGAGATGTTCGGCAGGCCGCTGGACTACGGCAGGCGGATCTCCCGCTTCCACGAGCTGGGCCTGCTGACGGACCGTGACATGGGCGACCTGCAGAAGCTGCTGCACGGCATCGCGCACTCGGTCGGGCACCAGGGCACCGGTCACCAGGCCATGTGGCAGTTCTGTCACGGTGACGCCCTGCTGTCGAACGTCCTGCTCTCCCCCGCTGGACCCGTCCTGGTCGACTGGGAGCACGCGGGCTGGTACCTGCCGGGGTACGACCTGGCGACCCTGTGGACGGTCCTGGGGGACTCCCCGGTGGCCCGCCGCGAGATCAGCCAGCTGGCGCAGGCCGCGGGCCCGGCGGCGCGCGACGCCTTCCTGGTGAACCTGATGCTGGTCCTGACCCGCGAGATCCGGACGTACGAAACGGCCGTGCAGCGTTCGATGCACGACTCGGCCCCGACGGCACCGGGCCCGGCCCAACCCGGTGCCGCGCCGTCCGGCGAGGAACAGCGGTTGCTGCTGAGGCGACTGCACGACGACTGCCAACTGGCCCGCCGGGCCGTGCGTGCGGCGGTCGGCACTCGCTGACGGGGACGACAGTCCGCAGTGCGCTTTGGGACAGGGGCGCACTGCGGACTTTCGTATGCCTCTGGCGACTTCCGAGGGACTATGACGACAGGACTGTGACGACCCGGCGGTGACGGTGGGACGGTGCCGGCGGGAGCGTGCGGGCAGGGCTCGCTCACAGGTTCTTGAGCGCGCCGCCGATCAGCGCTGTCACCGACTCCAGGTGTTCCGCCGGGGGCGTGCCGTCCATGGTCAGGGCGAGGGCCGCGTCCGGCGGGACGGGGATCCGGAGACGGATGGGGCCGGGCGGTACGGGAGTGAGGTGCAGATCGGCTCCCGTGCAGCCGAGGACCGTGGGGACGTGCTCGGCGACCGCCTGGACGACGCCCGTGGTCGTGCTGGCCGCGGCAAGCGCCACCACGAGCGCGTGCAGATGCTCCAGCCTGTCGTGCGCGGCGGACAGGGAGGTGGTGAGCGCGTTGCGTTCCTCGGTGGCCCTGAAGCGGAGCGTCTGCTCACGCTCGACGGCGTTGACCCTTTCCTTGAGCGTGAGGAAGCGGTCGCCGGGGTCGATGCGGACGGCGCGGAGGTGGACGGTCGGCGTGGCGAGCCATTGCGCGCGGGCGCCGAAGCAACGGCAGCGCACCCGCGAGCCGTCGTAGCCGTGCAGTGTGAGGCCCGCCGGCGTCGGATGGCCGGTGCGCAGCCACTGCCGGACGCACGCGGCGACGTCGTCCACGGATTCGGAGACCAGGCTGCTCAGGAGCGGGTCGTCCTGGACACCCGGAAGCAGCCGCACCGCCGCCGGGTTCGCGGCGAGGACCTGTGTGTCGGCGGCGACGAGCAGCACCGGTTCCGTGAGCAGGCCGGTGATCTTCCGGAAGAGGCGCAGCGCTTCGTCGCGGTTCACGGGAGGTCGCCGTAGTACTCACGTCCGGCGCTCTCGTCCGACTCGGCGGGTGGGCGCAGATGGACGATGACGCGGCAGCCGACGTCCCAGCGGGCGATGGTCTTGTCCAGTTCCACGCGGGCGTAACCGAGGTTCTCCGCGGCGATGGTGCCGAAGACGTTCGACGTCATCATGCACATCGAGGGCCGCCCCACGACCTTCTCGCCGAACGGGCACACCCGGTTGCCCAGGACGATGCGCCGTTCGTTCTCCTCGATGACGAAGAAGTCGCCGCCGAGGCGCCTCTTGAGGTCGACCATGACCTGGGCGACCTGTGCGAGGTCGAGGCGGTCGACCTCAAGGGCCTCGGTGTACTGGCGGTTGACCTCGCCGCCGAGGGTCTGGCTGACGAGGCTGACGTACCCCGCGGCCTCCTCCAGGCCGACCACGTCCTCGAGCACGCCGGCCAATTCACGGATCAGACTCCGCATGAACACATCGCGGTCGATGGCGACGTCTGCTTCCGATGGATCCACTGGGGCCCTCCACGGTGTGCCCGACGATTGCACGGCTCACCTTGTGTCACCCCATGATTGCTCGCCCTAACCTGTGTTGTCGACCGATTCCGGCAGGGTGGTGCGAAGGAAGTGCCAACAGGTACCCACAGTGGCATCGGGAGCTGCTCGGAGTGCCGCTCGGAGAGCTGCCCGAAGGGCCGTACAGATGCCCGATCAGGCATGCGCGGCGAGGGCGCGAGTGGGCCGACTTGTTCCCGATAGCCGGTCGGCGGAGGGCAATTGACACGCGCTGCCGGAACTTTTCCCGCCAGGTATGAACCAATCGGGAGGCCCGTACTCGCCTGATTTACTCGCATTGTGGCGGTCGATTTGCCTGCCTATCCGCCAGTTTCATAAATGGCGGTAACGCTCAGGCATCTCAGGGGTCATCAAGGGCACTCTGGACCCACCCCCATACAGCTTCCCCCCACTCCTGCCCGGCTTCACCCTGCCCCGGCCCGTGCGCGGCCGGCTTCACCGCCAGGAGTCCCGAGTGACCACGTCCAGCGCCGACGCCCTCGCCCGCCACGCCGGGCGCCTGCTGTGCCGGCACCTCGCCCTCGCCATGGTGCTCACCGCGTTATTCGGGCTCCACCCCTCGGACCGTTACCGCTCCGCCCTCTATCTCCTCTGGGCCGCTCTCCCGCTCACCGCCGCCGCGTGGGCACTTGCCCGCGCCCGCCAGAAGCGCCGCCTGCGGCACGAGCGCAGCAGACACATCGCCCGGCCCGACGACTGGACCCCCGCCGTCTGAGCCCGCCGTCTGATCTCTCCGGCAGGGAAGCCGACGCGGCCATGGGCGGAGTGCCGGCACACGCCTGGTCTGCGAAAGTGTGTCGTATGGGTGTGCTGAGCAGGAATCACGTGACCGTGACCGGACGTTCCGGCGGGCCGGTCGTGATGCTGGCGCACGGGTTCGGGTGCGATCAGAACATGTGGCGGCTGGTGGCGCCCGCGCTGGAACGTGACTTCACCGTGGTCGTCTTCGACCACGTGGGCGCGGGGCGCTCCGATCTGTCGGCGTGGAGCCGGGAGCGCTATTCGACCCTGGACGGGTACGTCGACGACGTGCTGGAGATCTGCCGCGAACTGGCGCTCGGACCGGTGACCTTCGTCGGGCACTCGGTGAGCGCGACGGTGGGCGTGCTCGCCGCGGCGCGGGAGCCTGGGACGTTCGCCGGGCTCGTCCTGCTCGCGCCGTCGCCGTGCTTCGTCGACGACCCGTCCACCGGTTACCGGGGCGGGTTCAGCGCAGCGGACATCGACGAGCTCCTCGAGTCGTTGGAGGCGAACTATCTGGGCTGGTCAGGCGCGATGGCACCGGTCATCATGGGCAACCCCGAGCGGCCCGAGCTGGGCGAGGAACTGACGAACAGTTTCTGCCGCACCGATCCGGACATCGCCCGTGTCTTCGCTCGCGTGACCTTCCTGTCCGACAACCGTGAGGACCTTGCCCGCGTCGGCGTTCCCACGCTGGTCGCCCAGTGCTCGAACGACGCGATCGCCCCGCCTGAGGTGGGTGCGTTCGTCCACGCGCAGATCCCCGGGAGCCGCCTTGTGACGCTGAACGCGACGGGGCACTGCCCCCAGCTCGCCGCGCCGCAGGAGACCACCGAAGTGATCGCGGCGTTCGCCGGTGCGCTCGGATGATGTGCGACACCAGCAACGGCGAGGACGGACGTGACCGGGAGGGGCACGAGGGCTCAGCCGGGGAGCAGGCGCAGTTCACCGCGCTGCTGGAGGACAGCGCCGAGGACCTGTACGAGCACGCCCCCTGCGGCTATCTGTCCACCCTGCTCGACGGCCGGATCGCCAAGGTCAACACCACCCTGCTGGACTGGCTCGGCTACGGGCGCGCCGATTTGGTGGGCCGCAAGCGCTTCTCCGATCTGCTGACCGTCGGCGGGCGGCTCTACCACGAGACCCATTTCGCGCCGCTGCTGCACATGCAGGGGGAGATCAGCGGCATCGCCCTGGAGCTCAAGACCGCGGACGGCAGCCGCATCCCGGTCCTCGTCACCTCCGTCGTGAAGACGGGCAGCGACGGGCAGCCGCTGCTGATCCGCACCACCCTCCTGGACGCCCGTGACCGCCGCGCCTACGAGAAGGAACTGCTGCGCGCCCGCCAGGAAGCCGAGCGGGAACGCGAGCGGCTGCAGCGCCTGAACGCCACCCTGCAGCAGACGCTGCTGCCGCCGGCCCTGGCGAGCGTGCCCGGCCTGAACGTCGCCGCGCACTACCACATCGCCTCCACCGACGAGGTCGGCGGCGACTTCTACGATCTGTTCCCCCTGGCCGCCGGCACCTGGGGGCTCTTTCTGGGGGACGTCTGCGGCAAGGGCGCGGCCGCCGCTGCCGTCACCTCGCTGGCCCGCTACACCCTGCGGGCCGCCGCGGTCTACGACCCGGATCCCGCTGCGGTACTGAGCAACCTCAACACGGTCCTCAACCACGAGTACAACGGGACCGACCCCCGGTTCTGCACCGTCATCTTCGGCCTGATGACCCCCGAGGGCGACGAGGGCGGCTTCCGCGTCACGCTGGCCAGCGGCGGGCACCCCTCAGCGGTGCTGATGCGTGCCGACGGAACCGCCGACTACCTCCCCACGCCCGGCGGGCAGCTCATCGGCGTGCTCCCGAACGCCCACATCGCCACCACCACCATCCGCCTGGAAGCGGGCGACACCCTGCTGCTGCACACCGACGGCCTGACCGAGGCCCACACCGCGAGCACCGGCACCGGCGACCGCTACGGCGACGAAGCCCTCCTCGACTTCGCGCGCGCCCTCGCACCCACCACCGCCTCGGACACGATCACCGCGATCCGCGACCTGCTCGACACCTTCGGCGCCGGCGTGGACGACGACACCGCCGTGCTGGCCATCGACGTGCCCCGACCCACCAGTGAAGAGCAGCGGTGACCCACCTTCTCGTCCTGCGCACCCGTGTCACCCCCGCGGGGCCGGTCCTGGAACTGAGCGGGGAACTGGACCACCGCACCGCCCCCGACGCCCGCACCGCGCTCCGGGAGCTCGACCTGGAGTCGGGCCAGCAGCTCGTCCTGGACCTCGGCAGCCTCACCTTCTGCGACTCCACGGGGATAACGGTCTTCGTCGCCGCCCGCAATCACGCGCTGGCCGCGGGCGCGACCATCGTCCTGGCCGCGTACCCGACCGGGTGAACCGCATCTTCCGTGTCGCGGGCCTGGACCACGTCTTCGCCGCCCACCCCACCGCCGAGGCCGCAGAAGCCGCCTGGCGCCCGGCCTGACCTCACCCGGGTCTTCGGCAACGGTGGCTGTCAGTGGTGGCTGAGACGCTGGACGGCATGGACAGCGACGACGAGCAGCTCCTGCGCGGCCGGGTCTACGGCCAGGATCACGAACACCCGGGCCCGCGGCCCGGCCGGCGTTACGTCGAACTCGTCGGCGGACCGCTGGACGGGCTGCTGCTCGACGTCACCGGCTGGAGGCAGGAGCAGCTCGACGCGGGCGTCGCGCTGCCGACCGAGCTGGGGCGGTTCGGCGCCGGCGGGCGGGCGACGTACGACCCGCGCGGGGGCGATCCGCGCCTGTTCGACTGGTCCGGCGACATCCCATGAACCGGTGGTGGCGGCGGTCACCCAAAGGTTCCCCGGTCACCGAAAAGTGCCTTCTTCCCCGTCGGCCGCCGTTCTCGTCGCCCCCTACCGGCAGGTGTCGATCGCGTCCGGGTCGATGTTCCTGGAGGGGGTGGCACGGGCCGCCAGGAGACTGGGGACCACCCCGGTGCCGCCCGGCACGCTGCTCGGCGTCGCGGCACTGGACGTACCCGCCCACCTGGTCGAGGTCGAAGCCACCGCGGTCCTCGACCGAGGCAGGGATCCCGCGGCCCTGCCCTCCCCCGGCCCGCCCGGTCCCCGCCCCGAAACCGCTCGACCGAACAGGTGGATCTCCGCACCGCTCATTGGTCCATGCCACTGACGCACCGCAGGCGGTGGCGCCACCCCTGGCGAAATCCCGCCCATGACCCGCCGGAACCCGCGCTGACATGGGAAATCCCCTGCCCTGGGCATGATTGACGGATCGTCGGAGAGCCGGTACCACTGACGCACGCCCGGCCCCGCACGCCCCGCCGCGCTTCACCGGCCCAGAAGTCCCAGGAGGCTGCATTGCGAGGATCCGCCACCGCCCCTACCTCGTCCGCGCGCAGACGCACCGTCAGAACGGCGGGCGCTCTCGCGTCGGCCGGTCTGCTGGTGCCGCTGCTCGGCGCGGCCCCGTCGTCGGGCGTTCCCCATCCGGCGCCCACGTCAGGGCTGCAGAGCGCCTTCGCGGCCGCCGCCACCGAGTACCGCGTGCCGCAGAGCGTGCTGCTCGGCGTCTCGTATCTGCAGTCGCGCTGGGACGCGCACGGCGGCGCGGCCAGCGTCACCGGCGGCTACGGACCGATGCACCTCACCGACGCGCGCACCGCCCTGGCCTCGGCTCCGCACCACGGCGAGGGTAAGGAGGACCCGCGCGGCGACACCTCACGCCCGGCCGCGCCGCCCGCGACCGAGGTGCCCGAGGAGTCCGAGATCCCCGCCCGGCTGAGGACGCTGCCCCGCGCGGCCGAGCTCTCCGGCCGGTCCGCCGAGGAGCTGCGCACCGACCCCGCCGCGAACGTCGAGGGCGGCGCCGCGCTGCTCGCCGCGGCCCAGCGGGGACTCGGGAAGCCCTTCAGCGGCGACCCCGCCGACTGGTACGGCGCCATCGCCCGCTTCTCCGGGGCGGACGACCGGGCCACCGCGGCCACGTACGCCAACGACGTGTTCGCCGTCATCCGGGACGGCGAGCGGCGCACCACGGACGCGGGCCAGCGCGTCACGCTCGCGCCGGTGCCGGGCCTGAAGCCCGACGCCGCGCAGGTGGAGCGCATGGGGCTGCGCAGGGCGCCCGCCGGCGAGACGGAGTGCCCGAAGAGCGTGTCGTGCGAGTGGATCCCGGCGCCGTACGAGGAGTTCAAGGACCCCCAGGGCAACCCGGACTACGGCAACCACGACCTGGCGGACCGGCCGAAGAGCCAGAGCATCGACTCGATCGTCATCCATGACACCGAGGGCCGGTGGGAAGGCGTCCTGAAGCTGGTGCAGGACCCCACCTACGTGTCGTGGCACTACACCCTGCGCTCCACCGACGGCCACATCGCCCAGCACGTGAAGGCGAAGGACGTCGCCTGGCACGCGGGCAACTGGTACGTGAACTCCAAGTCGGTCGGCCTGGAGCACGAGGGCTTCCTCACCGCGCCCGACACCTGGTACACGGAGGCGATGTACCGCACGTCGGCCCGGCTGGTGAAGTACCTCGCCAAGAAGTACGACATCCCGCTGGACCGCCAGCACATCCTCGGTCACGACAATGTCCAGGGCACCCTCACGTCGACGATCCCGGGGATGCACACGGACCCAGGGCCGTACTGGGACTGGCAGCACTACTTCACGCTGCTGGGCAAGCCGTTCCACCGCACGGCTGGGTCGGGCGGGGGGCTGGTGACGGTGGCTCCGCAGTACGCCAAGAACCGTCCGCAGTACACGGGTTGCGTCAAGCCCGGTGAGACGTGCGCGCCGCACGGTTCGGCCGCCGTGCGCGTCCACACCGAACCGCGTGACGACGCGCCGCTGATCAAGGACATCGGCAAGCGCCCCGGCGGCCAGGACTCCACCATCGACGTGAACGACACGGGAGCGCGGCTCTCCACCGGTCAGCAGTACGCGGTCGCCGACCGCGAGGGCGACTGGACGGCCGTCTGGTACCTCGGCCAGAAGGCCTGGTTCAAGAACCCGGCGGAACAGCCCACCGCGGTGGACGCGAAGGGCCTCGTGGTGACGCCGAAGGAGGGCACGAGCGAGGTCCCGGTGTACGGGCGCGCGTACCCCGAGAAGGAGGCCTATCCGGCGGGCGTGCCGGTGCAGGCGGTGTCCCCGCTGCCGTACAAGATCCTCGCGGGCCAGCGGTACGCGGTCGGCGACAAGGTGCCGGGCGAGTACTTCTACTCCCCGACCTTCGAGACGGCGCCGCACAAGGTGGTGCGCGGCAAGGACATGTACTACGTGATCCAGTACGGGCACCGGGTCGGCTATGTGCGGGCCGCCGACGTCCAGGTGGCGCAGTCGGGCAAGTAGCCGCGGCGCGAGGCGCCGGGTCCGGGTCCGGGTCCGGGTCCACGTGAGGGTGGGCCCGGACGTGATCTCGTTCCGGCGGCAGGACCAGTCCATGCCTCGTGAGCCCACGGACCCCCTGGGCTCCCCGCTCAGTCGAAGACGTACCGCTGTCCCGCCCGCGCCTTCACCGTCCGCGCACCGTCGCTGAACAGCGCGCTGCGCAGCGTGAGTTCGCGGGTGCGCGACGCGTTCAGGACGATGCGGGTGGCACGGCGCGCCGTCCAGTCGATATCGACGGTCGCACCGCCGCGTGCCCGCAGGCCGCGTACCGAGCCGTCGGGCCATGCCGCGGGCAGTGCGGGCAGGATCTCGATCGCGTCGTGCTGGCTCTGCAGCAGCATCTCCACGATGCCGGACGTCGCGCCGAAGTTGCCGTCGATCTGGAACGGCGGATGGGTGTCCCAGAGGTTGAGCAGCGTCGAGGATTTGAGCTGCTCGCCGAGCATCTTGTGCGCGTGGTCGCCGTCACGGAGGCGCGCCCAGAAGTTGATCTTCCAGGCCTTGGACCAGCCCGTGCCGCCGTCGCCGCGTGCCGTGAGGGAGACCTTCGCCGCCTCGGCCCACTGGCTGCCGGGTTCGATCTGCCGTCCCGGGTGCAGGGCGTAGAGGTGGGAGACGTGCCGGTGGCCGTCCGTGCGGTCGTCCAGGTCGGCCTTCCACTCCTGGAGCTGCCCCCAGGAGCCGATGCGCAGGCCGGGGTCGAGGGCGTCCAGCGCCTTCTCCAACTCGGCGCGGAAGGACGGTGCGTCGCCGAGCAGGCGGGCCGCTTCGAGCGTGTTGGTGAGCAGCTCGTGGACGATCTGCTGGGCCATGGCGCCGCCCGCCGTGAAGTCGCCGTGCTCGGGCGAATAGCTGGGTGTGACGATCAGGGTGCCGTCGCGCGGGTCCGTGCGCAGATTGTCGAGCCAGAACTCGGCGGCCTCCTTCATCGCCGGATAGGCGGTGGTGCGCAGGTAGTCCGTGGAGCCGCCGAAGCGGTAGTGCTCGTAGAGCTGCGCGGTGAGCCAGGCGGCGGCCTCGGGGAACCAGAACGCGGTCGACCAGTCGTGGACCCCGGTGAAGCCGTAGGGGTTGGTCTCGTTGTGGACGACCCAGCCGCGGCTGCCGAACATCTCCTTGGCCGTCCGCCGTCCGGGAGCACGCAGGGCCTCGACGAAGCGGTCGTACGGGGCGGTCGTCTCGGGCAGGTTCGCGGCCTCGGCGAGCCAGTAGTTCATCTGGAGGTTGATGTTGGTGTGGTAGTCGGCGGACCAGGGCGGGGTGGTGCTGTTGTTCCAGACGCCCTGGAGGTTGGCGGGCAGGGAGCCCGCGCGCGAGGAGGCGATGAGGAGGTAGCGGCCGTACTGGAAGAAGAGCGCCTCAAGCGCCCGGTCGGCGGTGGCGTCCGCTCCGGTCCCGTACTGCTTGAGCAGCCGGTCCGTGGGCATGTCGGCGGGCAGTTCCTGGCCGATGTCCAGGGTGACGCGGTCGAACAGGGCGCGGTGGTCCCGCAGATGGCGGGCGCGCAACGCACCGTGACCGGTCCGGACCGCCTCGTCCACGGTGCGGGTGAGGGAGGCGTGCGGGTCGTCGCCCCGGTAGTCGGGGTGGGTGTCGCCGTAGTCCGTGCCCGCGGCGAGGACGAACCACACGTGGTCGGCGCCGGTCACGGTGATGCTTCCGTCGCCGTGCGAGACCCGCTTCCCGCCTCGGTGGCGGACGCGCAGCTGGGCCTCGAACTGCAGGCCGTTGTCGGCGAGTTCACCTCGTACGGTGATCCGGTCGCCGTCCGCCGTCGTGGTGAGGCCGGCACGGGGTGAGGAGTGGCGGAGCGTGCAGGTGACCTGCGCGGGAAGGTCGGCGGAGAGCCGGCCGACGATCACTCCGTCGGGGTAGGAGGCGAAGAACTCCCTTTGGTGACGCGCCTGTTCGTCCCGGTACGTGACGGTCGCGAGGCCCTGTGCCAGGTCGAGGGCGCGGCGGTAGGTGGCATCGGGTGCGGCCGGGGCGCCGGGCACGTCGATGTGGAGGTCGCCGAAGGTCTGGTGGGCGCCGTAGCCGCGCCGGTCCTGGCCGAGTCTCTCCGCGACGGCGTCGGGGGTGAGCCTGCCCTTCTCGTCGAGCTCCTCGCGGACAGCGTCGAGGGCGCCGGGGCGGGGTGCGCGCCAGTTGCCGGAGTCATAGCCCTCCTGGGCGCCGGGCCCGCCGGTCCACAGGGTCTTCTCGTTGAACTGGAGCCGTTCGGAGGTGAGGGTGCCGAACACCATCGCACCGAGGGCGCCGTTGCCGATGGGGAGGGCCTCGCGCTCCCAGTCGACGGCGGGCTCGCCATACCAGAGGAGCGATTCATCGGAGGTGTCGCGCTCCCGCCTCCCGTCGGCCGCCGAGGCGGGACCGGCACCGGTGGCTGCCCCGACCACCCCGGCCATCCCGCCACCTCCCGCAGCCAGCGTGGCAGCGCCGCCGAGCGCGGATCGCATGGTCGTCCTTCGCGTGATCCCCTGAGCCCTCTGAGTCATGACCGGTCACGTTAAAAGTCCGATGACTGGGTCGGCAAGACGCAAAACTGCCCCGGTCCTTGGACGGAACGGGGCAGTTCTTGGACGGAAGTGCTTGGACAAGAGCGCTTGGATGGGAGTGCTTGATCGGCAGGCAGGGGTCGACCGGCGCCAGCGCCGCCCCACAGGGTGACCGACAGTGGTGACCGGCGGTCGCTGTGTCAGCCCTGCTGGAAGAGCTCGGCGGGCAGCGGCTTCAGGAGCGCGTACAGGTCGTCGGTGATCGGCCGGTCCCAGGCGGCGATGGTCACCAGGACGTTGTCACTCCGGTCGAACTGCACGCAGGAGATCCGGCTCTCGGAGAGCTTGAGGCGGCGCACGATGAGGAGATTGTCACCCTGCATCACCGGCACGTCCTCGGAGGAGACGACGGTGACGTCCTCGTCGTTCGCCAGGGCCAGGAGCAGCTGGGCCACCTCGAAGGGGACCTCGCCGTCGGCGGTCTCGCGCGCGGGCGAGCCCTCGGGGAGGTTGCCGATGACCATCGCGGGGCCTCGGCCGCCGAACAGGTCGTACCGCAGGAAGACGCCCTGACAGCTGCCGTCGGGGGCGGGCAGCAGGCCCGCGCCGAGATTGCCGGGCCAGTCACCGGGGTCCATGGCCAGGACGTCGAATTCCGGGCCCGCGGGAGTGGCGGAGCTGCGGCGGCGGAGGAAGGACATGCGCCCATGGTACGTGGCCTTCGGGCTCCGCCTGCGCGGGGGCGGGCGCGTCCCGGGCGATCCGGAACGCGTCGCGCGGGGCGGCGGCGGGTGCGCGACCAGCCACGAAGCGCCCGCCCGCACCCTCGGCGACCCCGGCGCCCCTCCGGAGCGGCCCCGCCCCGGCCCGCCACCGGACCCGCGTCCCCGCACGCGAACCGGACGCATAATGA
Organism: Streptomyces sp. NPDC058308; assembly: GCF_042880275.1. Taxonomy (NCBI): domain Bacteria; kingdom Bacillati; phylum Actinomycetota; class Actinomycetes; order Kitasatosporales; family Streptomycetaceae; genus Streptomyces; species Streptomyces sp. NPDC058308. Next base: position 206,451 of record NZ_JBHVZA010000009.1, on the reverse strand, counting down.
CGCCACCATCGACCACGGGGGACCGGTGACCGACACATCCGTACTGAACTACTGGCACGACGGTCTGGAGGACATACCGGACGAGGTCTGGGACCACCCGGGTCTTGAGGTCCTACTCCTTCCCGACAACGCGCTCACCCGTCTCCCCGCCCGCATCGGCGATCTCAAGACCCTGCACACCCTCGACCTCGGCCACAACAAGCTGCGCTCCGTCCCCGACGAGATCGGCGGGCTCACCGCGCTCAGCCGCTGCCTGTATCTGCACGACAACGACCTCACCGCGCTGCCCGCCTCCCTCGGCCGCCTGCACCGGCTGGCCTATCTGAACGTCGGCGAGAACCGGCTGCCCGCGCTCCCCGAGACGCTCGGCCACCTCGTCGGACTACGTGAACTGCGCGCCCAGCACAATGAATTGACCCGGTTGCCGGAGTCGATCGGCTCGCTCGCCGCGCTGCGCGAACTGTGGCTGCGCGGCAACCGCCTGACCGGGCTGCCGACGGGAGCAGGCCGGCTGCGCGAGCTGCGGGAGCTGGAGCTCCGTGAGAACGCCTTCACCGCCGTCCCGCGGGCGCTGCGCGGCCTGCCGCTCCTGCGCCGCCTCGACCTGCGATCCAACCGCATCACTGACCTCCCTTACTGGACAGCCGAGTTGCCCGCTCTGGAGAAGCTGGACCTGCGATGGAACGACGTCCGAGTGGACGAGGGCCTGCTGCGCGCTCTGGAGGAAAAGGGCTGCGTGGTCCTGTACTGAGGAGCGCGGGTCCCTCAGGCGGCGGGCTCCGGCGGCACCACCGCCACCGGGCAGACCGCGTGCAGCAGGACCGCGTGGGTGACGGAGCCGAGGGTGCGTCCCGGGACCAGCCTGCGCCGGTGCCGGCCGACCACGACGAGCTCGGCGGCAGTGACAGCAGAGGCCCTGCCGTCACCGGGTGGTGGCGGCAGGGCCGTGTGCCGTGCGGGAACGGCTGCCTACGTCAGATCGAACTCGCCCGCGCGGGCGCCGTGCACGAAGGCCCCCCACTCCGCGGGGGTGAAGATCAGGGAAGGGCTCTCCGGGTGCCCACTGTTGCGCATCGCGACGAATCCTTCGACGAAGGCGATCTCCACATCTCCTCGCCCCTCGCTGCTGGATCGCCAGTCCGCCGTGCTGAGGTCGAGCTCCGGCTTGTGCCAGCCCGCGAGCGGATGCTGCTGAGTGGTGCTGTCGGCCACGTCCGTGCTCCTCCCGAATGCGTCGTCCGGCGCCAGCCTAGCTTTCGCTCCGGGCGCCGGACAGGCCGCGGCGGCAGGACCTCGGTCCGCCCGGCGGGCCCACCGCTCAGGTGGTGGGCGGTTCGGCTCCGACGAGCCACATGGAGAAGAACTGCGCGCCGCCGCCGTAGGCGTGCCCAAGTGCCCTGCGGGCGCCGTCGACTTGGTGCTCCCCCGCCTGGCCGCGCACCTGGAGCGCCGCCTCGGCGAAGCGGATCATGCCGGAGGCGCCGATGGGGTTGGCCGAGAGGACACCGCCGGACATGTTCACCGGAAGGTCACCGTCCAGTTCCGTCACGCCGGACTCGGTGAGCTTCCAGCCCTCACCCTCCGCCGCGAAGCCTAGGTTCTCCAGCCACATCGGCTCGTACCAGGAGAACGGCACGTACATCTCCACGGCATCGATCTCCCGGCGCGGGTCCGCGATGCCGGCCTGCCGGTAGACGTCGGCCGCGCAGTCCTTGCCCGCCTGCGGCGACACGAAGTCCTTGCCCGCGAAGAGCGTCGGTTCGCTGCGCATCGCGCCGCCGTGCATCCAGGCAGGCGGCCGGGGCGAACGGGCCGCGCCCGCGCGGTCGGTGAGGATCATCGCGCAGGCGCCGTCGGAGGACGGGCAGGTCTCGGAGTAGCGGATCGGGTCCCAGAGCATCGGCGATGCCTGGACCTTCTCCAGGGTGATGTCCTGCTCGTGGAGGTGCGCGAACGGGTTCTTCAGGGCGTTGCGGCGGTCCTTGTACGCGACGAGTGAGCCGACCGCGTCGGGGGCGCCGGTGCGCCTCATGTAGGCGCGCACGTGCGGCGCGAAGAAGCCGCCCGCGCCCGCGAGCAGCGGCTGCTGGAAGGGGATGGGCAGCGACAGGCCCCACATCGCGTTGGATTCCGACTGCTTTTCGAAGGCGAGGGTCAGGACGGTGCCGTGGACGCGGCCCGCGACGAGGTTGGCGGCGACGAGCGCCGTGGACCCTCCGACGGAGCCCGCCGTGTGCACGCGGAGCATGGGTTTGCCGACGGCTCCGAGCGCGTCGGCGAGGTACAGCTCCGGCATCATGACGCCCTCGAAGAAGTCGGGCGCCTTGCCGATGACGACGGCGTCGATGTCCGCCCACGTCAACTCCGCGTCCGCCAGAGCTCGTTGTGCTGCCTCCCGGACGAGACCCGCGATCGAGACGTCCCGCCGCGCGGCCACGTGCTTGGTCTGCCCGATCCCGACGACGGCGACGGGCTCCTTGCCCACCGCAGGGCTCGCCGAGCGGCCCGCCGAGTTGCTCATCGGGTGTCTCCTTCCAGGACGGCGACCAGGTTCTGCTGGAGGCAGGGCCCGGACGTGGCGTGGGCGACGGCGCGGTCCGAGCCACCCCGGTGGATGCGGGCGGCGGCCTCGCCGAGCCGGATGAGTCCGGCGGCCATCACCGGGTTGGCGGCGAGCGCGCCGCCCGACGGGTTGACGCTGACGTCCTCACCGAGCTTCAGGGCCTTGCGCAGGACGACCTCCTGCGAGGTGAAGGGGGCGTGCAACTCGGCTGTGTCGACGGGCCGTTCGAAGACTCCGGCGCGCTCCGCGGCCAGGCGGGTGGACGGCGAGTCGGTCAGGTCGCGCACTCCGAGGGCGTGCGCCTCGATGCGGTGGTCGATGCCGCGGATCCAGGCAGGGCGCGCGCACAGCTCCCGGGCCCGCTCCCCCGCCGCGAGGATCACGGCGGCGGCTCCGTCGCCGATCGGCGGGCAGTCGCCGGTGCGCAGGGGACGTACGGCGTACTCGCCCTGCGCGAGCGAACCCCGCAGCTGCGCATGGGAGTTGGCGGCCGCGTCGGCCCGGCTGCGGCTCGCGACCCCGGCGAGCGCGGGCTCGTCGGTCTCCCCGGCGTCGATCAGCGCCTGCGCCTGGAGCGCGGCGAGCGCCACGGAGTCGGGCCAGAGCGGGGCGACGTAGTACGGGTCGAGCTGCCGGGTCAGCACGTCGCGCACGGAGCCGGGCGAGGACTTGCCGTACGCGTAGACGAGCGCGGTGTCGGCCTCGCCGGTCTGCAGCTTCACCCACGCCTCGTACAGCGCCCAGGCGCCGTCCATCTCGACGTGCGACTCGGAGATCGGCGGCCAGGCGCCGACCCCGTCGAGCGCCATGGTGAAGGAGAAGGCGCGCCCGGCGAGGTAGTCCGACGAGCCGGAGCAGGTGAAGCCGATGTCGCTGGTCCTGAGACCGGTGGCGGCGAGGACCTCGTGCAGCACCGGCATGAGCATCTCGACCTCGGAGAGCTCGTCGGTGGTGCGCCGGTGGTCGCTCTGCCCGAAGGCGACGACGGCGACGTCGCGGGCGGGCCGCATCACGGACGGTTTGCGGGGCGCCATCAGACCAGCTCCTTGTACGTGTCGTAGTCGGCGTCGGGCTCGCCCGCGGGCCGGTAGTGATCGGGGTAGCCGCCGCCTTCGGTCCACACGGGCTCGACGCGCAGGCCCATGCGGACCTCGTCGTAGGGGATGCCCGCGATGCGTGCGTGCAGGGCGAGGTCGGCGCCGTCGAGGGCGATGTGCGCGTAGACGTAGGGGACTTCGATGTCGAGGTTCTTCGCCTTGATGTTGACGATGCAGTACGTGGTGACGGTGCCGCGCGGTCCGACCTCGACCCGTTCCACCGTGGCGACGCCGCAGGTGGGGCAGGCGCCGCGCGGCGGTACGTACACCTTGCGGCAGGACGGGCAGCGCTCACCGACGGTCTTGCGCTCGGAGAGGGCGTGGATGTAGGCGGACTGGGCGCGGCCGGGCGAGTAGGTGTAGTCGAGGCGCGCGGCCGCGACGATCCCGGTCACGGGCTCCTCGAACTCGCCGCTGTGCGGACCGGTCCGTGGCGGCTCGCCGACGCCTTCGTACGCCTCGAAGCAGGCGATGTCCGTGATGGCGCCGACGCGTTCGGCGGCCCAGCGGATCCGGACCCGCATCCCGGTGCGCACCGCCTCAGGGCCGGGGGCGTCCAGGGCGTGCAGCAGGGCGGTGTCGGCGCCGTCGAGCTTGACCAGGACCCAGGCGAAGGGGGTGTCGAGGGGCTGGCCGCGGCGGGGCTCGTGGTTCCAGGCCCAGGTGGTGACGGTGCCGGTCGTGGCGACCTCGGTCAGGTCGCGCAGCTCGTCGGCGGTCACCGGGTCGTACTCGACGGGCGGCACGAGCGTGCGCCCGTCGACGGTCCTGACGCCGAGCACGGTGCGTTCGCGCAGTCCGGTGAGGAAGGCGCTCTGCACGGGGCCGAGGGAGCGGGTGAAGGGGAACTCGACGACCAGGGGCGCGCGCAGCACTTCGGGGGACGTAGCCGATGCCATATCCGGAACTCCGTTTCGAGCGACGACGGGGCGCCCCTGCACGGGGCGCGGGGAACTGCGCGACCAGCCACGACGGCCTCGCGGTCGAGGAACGGCCTACTCGCGCCGGAACACGGGGGCCCGTTTCTCCGCGAAGGCCCTGGAGCCCTCCTTCGCGTCGGCCGTGTCGAAGACCGGCCACCCCCTTTTCAGCTCGGCGGCGAGCCCGTCCGCCTCCGTGAGCTCGGCGGCTTCGTACACGGACGCCTTGACCGCCTCCACGGCCAGGGGCCCGCAGGCGTTGATCTGCTCGGCGATGACGAGGGCCTTCTCCAGGGCGGCGCCGTCGGGGACGACATGGCCGACGAGCCCGATGGAGGCGGCCTCGGCCGCCGAGTACGGACGGCCGGTGAGCAGCATCTCCAGCGCGTGCGTCCGCGGGATCTGCCGCGGGAGCCGCACGGTCGAGCCCCCGATGGGGAAGAGCCCCCGCCTGACCTCGAAGAGCCCGAAAGTCGCCGACTCCCCCGCCACGCGGATGTCGGTGCCCTGCAGGATCTCCGTGCCGCCCGCCACGCAGTAGCCCTCGACGGCCGCGATGACGGGTTTGCGGGGGCGGTGGTGCCGCAGTATCGCCTTCCAGTGCAGTTCGGGGTCGGCCTTGAGCCGGTCCCGGTACTGCTCGCCCTCCATGCCCTTGCCCGCGAGGGCCTTCAGGTCCATGCCCGCGCAGAACGCGCCGCCCGCGCCGGTGAGCACGACCGAGCGGACCTCGTCGTCCGCGTCGGCCGCGAGCCATCCGTCGTAGAGGCCGACGAGCATCGCGAGGGACAGCGCGTTCTTCGCGTCGGGCCTGTTCAGTGTGAGTATCAGTGTGGCGCCTTCGCGCCGCACGGAGAGGTGTTCCGTCCCACCCATGTGCCGTGCTCCCTCCATCGACGGCCACCGAACGGCCGGCCTGTCGCGTCCGGACCTGGAACAGGTTGCAGTAGCCGGGGAGCCAGTTCAATAGTTTTCTGACACTCAGTCAGTTTTCTTGCGCAGGACCCCTTCCCACTTGGTGGCGGCTCTGCTCTGATGACCGCCAAGTCAGACGTCACCGTGGGCACCGGGGTCAGGAGGAGTGCGGTGGAGTACAACCTTGCCGACCTGTTCGAGTCCGTCGTCGACGTGGTCCCCGACCGCGAGGCACTCGTCTACATCGACCACCCCGGCTCGGGCGCGGAGCACCGGCTGACCTATGCCGCGCTCGACACGGCCGCCAACCGCATCGCCCACCACCTCCTCGACAGCGGTCTGCGGCCCGGCGAGCACCTGGGCCTGCACCTGTACAACGGCGTCGAGTACCTGCAGACCGTGCTCGGCTGCCTCAAGGCACGTCTCGTCCCGGTCAACGTCAACTACCGCTACGTGGAAGAGGAGTTGGTCTACCTCTACCGCGACGCGGACCTCGCGGCGCTCGTCTTCGACGCCGAGTTCACCGAGCGCGTCGCGGCCGCCCTGCCGCGCACGGAGAAGCTGCGGCACCTGATACGGGTGGGGGCGCCGCCCGCGGCCGCTCCCCCGCTCGACGTGGTGTCCTTCGCCGACGCGGAGACGGCGGGCTCACCGGAACGTGGCTTCGGGCCGCGCTCCGGCGACGATCTGTTCATCATCTACACCGGCGGCACGACCGGCATGCCCAAGGGCGTCATGTGGCGCCAGGAGGACCTGTTCTTCGCGGGGCTCTTCGGCGGCGAGCCGACGGGAGAGCCGGTCAAGCGGCCCGAGGAACTCGCCCAACGCGTCGCGGCGGGCAGCCCCGGCCTCACCTTCTTCCCCGCGCCTCCGCTGATGCACGGCACGTCGACGCTGACGTCGTTCATCGCCTTCAACTACGGGCAGCGGGTGGCCCTGCACCGAAAGTACGTCCCCGAAGAGGTGCTGCGCACCATTGAGCGAGAGAACGTCTCCAGCGTCTCCCTCGTCGGCGACGCCATGCTCAGGCCGCTCATCGACGCGCTGCGCGGCCCGCTGCGGGGCACCGACCTGTCGTCGCTGTTCAGCGTCTCCTCGTCCGGGGCGATCATGTCGGAGACGGTCCGCGCACAGTTCCAGGAGCTCGCGCCGAACGTTCTGCTCCTGAACAACTTCGGCTCCTCCGAGTCCGGTTCCAACGGCAGGGCGACGGACGACTCGGGCCCGGAGAAGGGCTTCCGCCTGGAGGTCAACGAGCGCACACAGGTGGTGGACCCGGCGACGTACGAGCCGGTCCCGGCAGGCGAGCCGGGCCGCCTCGCGCAGCGCGGACACGTACCGCTCGGCTACTACAACGACCCGGCGAAATCGGCCGAGACCTTCTTCCAGAAGGGCGGGGAGCGCTGGGTCCTGCTCGGCGACATGGCGACGGTCGACGAGGACGGCATCGTCACCGTCCTCGGCCGCGGTTCGCAGTGCATCAACACGGGCGGCGAGAAGGTGTACCCGGAGGAGGTCGAACAGGCCCTCAAGTCCCACCCCGACGTGTACGACGCGCTGGTAGCCGGAGTGCCCGACGAGCGGTGGGGCAGCCGGGTGGCCGCGATCGTCCAACTCCGCTCCGGTGCCCCCTCGTTGGACCTGGCGGCAGTGCAGTCCCACTGCCGGGAGCGACTCGCCGGCTACAAGATCCCGCGGTCCGTCGTCTTCACGGACCACATCCAGCGCTCACCGAGCGGCAAGGCGGACTACCGGTGGGCGAAGGCGGTGGCGGCCGGTGGCCGTGAAGGGTCCGCCGGTACGGCCTAGGCCGTGTATCGGAAGTGGATCTCGAGCCGTGAAAACTCATGGTTCATGGCGCGGAGAGATCTCACGGACGAGCAGTAGGCGGTGTTGGAGTCGTTGTTGCCTAAGGGGACGAAGGCAGAGCGGCCGCCCGTTCGGTCCCGGCGTGGGACGCTCCCGCGGCGGGTTCACCACCAAGCTGCACCTGGCCGTCGAGCAAGGTCAGAAGCCCCTGTCGATCGTAGTCACGGCAGGGCAGCACGGGGACTCACCGCAGTTCGAACCCGTGCTGGAGAAAGTCCGCGTGCCCCGCACCGGGCCGGGCCGGCCACGTGTCCGTCCCGACCGCGTGCGGGCCGATAAGGCGCATGCCTCCCCCAGGAACCGTGCCTACCTGCGCCGCCGGGGAATCCGCTGCACCATCCCGGGCAAGGCCGACCAAGCCCGCAACCGCAAGAAGCTTGGTTCTCGCGGCGGCTGTCCGCCGAAGTTTGACCCGGAGGATTACAAGGCCCGCCACGCGGTCGAGTGCGGCATCAATCGCCCAAAGGCACCTCGCCGTGGCCACACGGTACGACAAGCTTTCGGTCCGCTACGAGGTCCTCGTAGCGGCCATCAGCAAGTGGCTGTGAGCAGCGGTCATACGAAACCGGCCAGGATGGCGCGTGATCATCAAGAACTCATCACAGCGCGGTCGGACTCGCTGCGAAGAACGCAGAATTCGTTGCCTTCGGGGTCTCCCAACACTCCCTTCTAGCGGTTCTGGAGTGTGGCCATGGCGGCATCGGTGCTGGTCAAGGGTGTTAGTGGGATCTCTCCGCTCTCTACAGAGAGCATGACGACCACCCCCCGAAACCCGCTCGCGGGCACGGTCTACACCGAGACCCTGCGGGGTGTGCGGTGCGTCCGGCTCTCCGTACTCACCGACGAGACCACCAGCCCCGAGCGGCAGCGCGAAGCCGACGACAAGATTGCCGCCGAACTCGGGGTGAGCTTCGGCGAGGGTGACGGGCTCCGCGAAGCCGTGGACCTTGACGTATCTGCTTCTAAGGTCTCCCCGTTCGACCGTCCCGCCCTCGGTTCGTGGCTCGCTCGCCCCGAGGACTTTGACGTCCTGGTCTGGTGGCGGTTTGACCGTGCCATCCGGTCCATGAGCGACATGCACGACCTCGCCAAGTGGGCGAAGGCGCACCGGAAGATGCTCGTTTTCGCCGAGGGCATCGGCGGGGGCAAGCTCGTCTTTGACTTCCGCAACCCCATGGACCCCACGTCCGAACTCATGATGATGATGCTGGCCTTTGCCGCTCAGGTGGAGTCGCAGAGCATCACGGACCGCGTCACCGGTGCCATGGCAGCCATGCGCCGTATGCCGCTCCGGTGGCGTGGTGGCGGTCGTCCCCCGTACGGCTACATGCCCGCCCCCATGCCCAAGGAACACGGCGGTATCGGCTGGACGCTCATACCGGACCCGGACGCCGTCACAGTCATCGAGCGCATCGTGCGAGAGCTGTTGGAAGGCAAGACCGTTTCGGCAATCGCCGTGGGGCTCAACGCGGACGGGAAGCCGAGCCCGCGCGACCACTGGGCAGTGAAGAACGGGCGCAAGACCGGCGGCAAGACTGGCGGAGTCAAGGGCAACACCAAAGACGCGTTCAACTGGAACCCCGCGGTCATTACGCGGATGCTCCGCAACGAAACGTTGCTCGGCTGGAAGATGCACCGGGGCAAGCCCGTCCGGGACGCCGAGGGCAACCCGATCATGCAGACCGAACAGCCGATCATGACCCGCGAAGAGTTCGACCGGATCGGCGCAGTTCTCGACTCCCGCAGCATCGACAACCGGGAACGGTCAGACACGGACGCACTGCTGTTGCGCGTGATCCACTGCGACTCGTGCGGGGGCCGCATGTACCTCAACAAGCAGGACAACAAGCAGCACCCCACCTACAAGTGCAACCCCTACGCGCGGGGGTTCAAGTGCGACCGATCCGCCAACATCAGAGGCGATTGGGCGGACGAGTACGTGACCGCGGAGTTCCTGCGGCTGGTCGGCTCCGTTCAGACGACACACGTCGTCGAGATTCCCGGCTATGACCCCGCCCCCGAACTTGCCGCCACCCTCGCCGAGTTCAACGAGCACCAGGAACAGCAAGGGCGGCAGAAGTCCAAGCACGCGCGGCAGGCGTGGCAGGAACGGGCTGACGCCCTGGACGCGCGGATTGCCGATCTGGAGACCCGCGAGAAGCGCGACGCACAGCGCATCGTGACTCCCACGGGCCGCACGTTCGCGGACGAGTGGGCAGCCGCAGACACTGCGGGCCGACGAGCCATGCTCATTGAAGCGGGGGTTCGGCTGGACGTACGGCGCGGTACCCGTGGCGGGTGGCGGAAGCTGGACACGTCCCGCGTGGACTTCCACATGCGCGGAGAGTTGGACCCCGCCGCTGAAGCCGCTACGGCCAACGCTGCGGACCAGGAAGCCGAGACCCGCAACGACGCACCCCCGGCACCGGGTAACACGGTCCGGCTCGCCGAGCCCGCCCCCGAGCTGGTCCCGGCTGCCGAGCCCGTGCGCGAACTGGTGGCCGCGTAGCCCGGTACAGTTCGGCGCGCGGCTAGTGCAATCGGGTTGTATGCGGTTGCAGTACAGCTAGCGCGTGTCCCTTAGATGGACTGGTCAGGTTGGGTGTGCCTGGCCGAATAGTGATCAGCGATGCGATGTGGGACCGGATCAAGCCCTTAATATCGGCCGATCCGGTCCCACGACGACGGCGGGCCAATCACCGTCACACCCTTGAGGCCGTCACCCGGAAGTACCGCACCAATTCACCCCTGCGTGACTTGCCAGGCTAAATTGGGCCGTTCCGGCTGCTCGCATCAGTCCAAACTTTTTACCTTCGCAGTTCCGGTAGTCCCGGCGAACACCGTGTTCCCCTGATAGGTGAACGTGGCTGTCTTCCCGACGGTGCTGCTACTGGTGTTGATTTCGCAGGCGAACTTGCCCAGGAGATCTGTCGTAGCCTGGCATTCGTAACCGCCAGGAACGACCACCTTGACCGGCTGGCCGGGCACCGGAACGAGGTTTGTCACGTCTTCCGTGAGACGACCGCTGATGTTCAGTTCGCCCAGTAGGTCACCGGCGTCGAGCTCCGTGAACTTTGTCGGGACGATGGACGCGACCTGCTTGGTTCCGTGCGCGGCGGGGGCCGGAGTGGCCCAGGCTGCTCCCGAAGTGATACCCGCGGTCAAGAGGGACGTCACGGCGAGAGCCATCACTGTCTTGGTCAGTTTCAGGAGATCTCCCATCTCGATTCATTCACTAGATGGAGTGTTCCCATCGCGGCAGCTTAAGAACGCGGATATGACAGTTCACCCGTCTGGCCGATGACACTCGAAATCCCCGCCTCGCTGAATGCGCCCTAAGATGCACTACGCGCCCCCTGCGCCTTCTCAATATTCCCAACAGCACCACGCAACCCTAGATCCCCTTGTGTGCGGTTGCAGTGCAACTAGCCGTACGAGCCCCGGTCGGCCGTCGGACTGGTCGGGGCTCTGCGATGGCCGCAGACGGGCGCACAGGCTCGCCGAGGGCAGCAGGACCAGCGGGCGGAGCCATGGCGATATGACGGTTAGAGGGGTTCTTTTGATTACGTCTAAAAAATAGAGAGAAAACCAAACCGGCATCTGAACCGTCATCCCGTCATGCTCACGGCGGGATCTTCATGCTCTCCACAACAAGTGAGAGAGCGAAACGGGCCCCCGGATCACATCGGATGCCGGGATCTTTCCGCTCTCCACAACAAGTGAGAGCGGGTTACCGCGCACCCCACCAACCCGGAAACGGCGGACCGAGTGCCCGACTCTCACCAGCTCTGCCCGTGCAGCACGCACCCGCCAAGGGTGGCCGCAGTGGTCGTGAGGCAGAGCGCGGGGAGACCGCACCGCCCACTAGTAACCGCCCCTTGCCCGGGGTGCCGAACGGGGTTGTAAGCACGTGTGGTCTCCCCATCGTGTCCGGACCGGCCGAGCCGGCGAGGACGACCAAGCCCACATGACCCAATGGCAGAGGTGCGCGGTACCGGCCCCCTCGGGGAGACCCGTACACAATCCGCAGAGTTCCCGGTTCGACTCCGGGTGTGGGCACGGTGTCTTTGACCAGCACGTATGCCGTTCGCCCCGAGGGTGACAACGAGCACCAGGACGACGAGCTAGAGGGGGGTGCGGAACAGTGCGTTGTATCGACTGCACCAGCCCGGCGACGCACCGCGGACGCTGCGAGAACCACCACCAGGCTTACGGCAAGCGGGCTTCGGTCCGTGCTCGGCGTGCTCGCCGCGCGGTGCTCGTCCGGGTGTTCTCGGGGGCCGCTCGGCTCCGTGCTCTGGTCGGTGCCCGTGGTGGTGCCCGCTGTGCACGGTGCGGCTCGCTCGTCCTCGCGGTCGTGGTGGACGTGGACCACATGCAGCCGCTCGCACTCGGGGGTGAGGACACGGACGGCAACGTTCAAGCCCTGTGTCATGGCTGTCACTTGGTTAAGACCGCCGAGGACTTTCCGTTCACTGGTTCATCTGGACCTGGTTCGTCATGAACCTTCACCGGGACGTGAGCCACGCTGCGAGCCCACTTCCTGTGGCCGTGGCGAGAGCTGCAACCAGCCACCCGGGCACTCGCTGAATCGTCAAGTGCAGTCCGCCGCAGCGGAGTTCGAACGCAGGGGCCTGGCTTCCAACCGTCTTCCGAGTCATGGCGCCTATCTCAGCGCATCTGCGGTGGGCATAGCTACGCCATACCTCTGCCACTTCGGCGCCACTTTCAACGGGTGCTTACGCCCGTTTTCGGACGCACCTGCATACGTCCTGCGGTATGTCAATGCCATAGCTGCGCCACTTGCGGCCACTTCGGCACCTTCTGCATATGCCCTGCGGCATGTCAACGCCAAAGCGACCCCACTTGCCGCCACTTCGGCAGCCCGCTCCCTGGAGGTGGTCTCCCTGCCCCGCAAGCCCCGCCCCCCGTGCTCGGTCCCCGGCTGCCCCGAACTCACCACGGGTGGACGCTGCCCGACACATGCGAGGGAAGCCGAGCAACAGCGAGGGACGACCACGGCCAAGGGATACGGCGTCCGATGGGAGCGCATCCGTAAGCGCTACCTCTACGCGCATCCGTGGTGCGTGCTCTGCTCTCGCACCGCGACGGTGGCCGACCACTTCCCCGAGTCACGGCGTGCGCTGGTCGCTGGGGGTGTCAGCGATCCGGACGCATGGTCTCGTCTGCGTCCGCTGTGCACGACGTGCCACAACCGCGAGACCGCGAAGCACCAGCCCGGCGGATGGGCAGCCGAACGCGTCAAGCCTCGCCGCTCATGAGCTGGTGACCAGGCAGGGGCCCCCTACTCCTCCCGCAAAAGAACGGCAGGGAGGCAAAAAACTCGCGCCGCAGCTACCGCCTTTTGCGCGGGGCTCTGCGCTGCCTACATGACCGACTCACAACCCATGGAAGGGGTGAGGGAATGGCAGACCCAACGCGCAAGACACCGCCGTTGCAGGTGATCCGCGAGGGCAACCCCGGCAAGCGCCCTGTTTCCGAGGGTGTGCGGGTTCCGCCCGCCGAGCTGTCCGAGCCCGATTGGCTGGACACGTTCGGGGACGCTGGTGGAGATCAGCGCGCGGTGAACGCCCGGTGCAGGGAAGTCGCTTCCCGCGAGTGGCGACGCGTCGTCCCGGTACTGGAGTTCACGGCCGGTATCGGCACGGTGGACACCGCCACGCTTACGGATTACTGCATTTGCGTCGCCCGTATCGACCAGTGCGAGCGGGAGATATCCGCGAACGGGATTCTCATGCAGGGCGAACGCGGAATGCAGAAGAACGGCGCAACCACCATAGTCGGGCAGTACCGCTCACAGCTTGCCCGGTACATCGGAGAACTCGGGTTGTCCCCGTCCGCCCGTGGCCGACTGACACCGCCGGATGACCGCGGGGGCGAGGATGACGGGATCTTTGACTGACGCTCTGCCCGTCCCTCTGGACGCTCTGTACGAACTCGGATTGACCGAGGACGAGATAGCCGAAGCGGTGGAGTCCCGCCCGCTGGTCGTTGCTCAACAGGCAGCAGACGCAGCGGGCGCGTATTTCGACGTGGCAGCCGCTCGGCGAGCTATCGACGCTATCCAGTCGTTCAAGCACACCAAGGGGCGTTGGGGTTCAACTCGGTTGAAGCTCTCGCCGTGGCAGACGGTATGGGTGATTGCCCCGATCTTCGGATGGCTCGCTCATGACCCCGAGCTAGGGCGAGCGGTGCGGGTCATCCGGTCCGCATGGATTGAGGTTCCCCGCAAGAACGGGAAATCAACACTCTCGTCCGGCATTGGCCTGGTGCTGTTGCTCGCAGACCGAGAGATCGGGGCAGAGGTATACGCGGCTGCGGGAAGCCTTCCGCAAGCCGAACGCGTCTTTGACGACGCTAAGCGCATGGCTCTGACTTCCCGAGCCGTACGGGGCCGCGTAGAGGTTCTGCGGGGGCTTATCCGGGTCCCGCGGACCGGCGGCATCTTCCGCGCACTGTCCAAGATTGCCGAGACTGCCCACGGGCTCAACGTCTCCGGGGCAATTGTGGATGAGGTGCACGTCCACAAGCGGCGTGACCTTATCGACGCTATCGAGACCGGCACAGGCGCGCGTGATCATCCTTTGGTTATCTACATCACCACTGCGGATGAGGGCACCGAGGGCAGCATTTACGACGAGAAACACACGTACACCCGCCGATGTGCGGACGGGATCGTTGCCGACCCTGGACACTACGGCGTCATATGGGCTGCCGAGGAGAAAGACGATCCGTTCGCCGAGAGCACGTGGCGAAAGGCGAATCCAGGACTCGGCGCGTCACCCTCGCTCGCCTACATGCGGCGGGAAGCCAACAAGGCCAAATCCACCCCGAGTTACTTCCCTACGTTCTGCCGGTTGTCTCTCAATCGCCGTATGCGAGCCGCTAGCCGTTGGCTGCCGCTCTCGCTGTGGGACGAGAACAACGGGGCGGTCAATGACAAGTCATTCCGGTACCGGCGGGCATGGGGCGGGGTAGACCTGTCCGCGGTGTCCGACCTTTCCGCTTGGGTCCTCGCGGTTGAATCCCGTGTGCCCGGCGTGGAGTTGGAACTAGTCTCGCGGTTCTGGCTGCCCGAGGAACGAGCCGACGAGCTAGAGCAACAGCTACAGGTTCCGATCCGGCAATGGGCTGCCGAGGGTCTGCTAACGCTCACCGAGGGCGACGCAATCGACTATGACGCCATCGAGAAACAGATTATGTCGGACTGTCGTCGGCTGGACGTGCAGCGCATTTCCTATGACCGCATGTTCGCGGGGCAGCTCGTACAGCGCGTCGAAACCAAAACCCGCGGCGTGGACGTGGTGCCAATTGCGCAAACCTATCTAGGGATGTCCCCCGGCTGTAAAGAGCTGGAACGGCTCTTGCGTGAGGGACGGATTCGGCACGGCGGTAACCCGGTGCTTCGCTGGAACGCATCTGTGGTGGAGGTGTACCGCGACGGAAACGACAACATGAGACCCGTCAAACCGGACCGCGGAAAGTCGTCTGCCCGTATTGACGGGATAGCCGCTGCGGTCATGGCTCTAGACGGATACGTACGCCGACCGTTGAAGCGCGCCCGCGCTGCAAGTGCATAGGGGGCCCGGCTTAGGTCTCATTTCGGCGGTCACTGATCTATAGATAGATCGCGCCTCATCTCTAATCGCAGCGTGTGTAAATCTCTGTGGAAACTTTCTCTCTGGGCGTGATACTCGGCATCGCCGTATAAGGCTCCGCCTTCAATCGCGTCACGTAAATCACACATGGATCTGTATGCCCGATCGACATGAGGCAAAAGCTCCTTAGGGGCGACCAAATCCACTTTAATTCGGAGTGAATGCGTTGCCCACTGCGCGTGGGCATCGCGTGCCATTTGCGCCCGTTCAGGCATCGGCAATGATGAATCTCGGGCGGCTTCCCAGAGGCAGCGTCTTGTTTCCGACAATGCAGAGAGGAATTCTGCATAAACGTCCCGCCGCAACTCTTGCTGCCTATCCTGCATGTCGCGGCGCCAGCGCGCGCGATCAGCTAAAAGAGTCGAGGCGATGCCGATTGCGGCGCCTAAGACTGCGCTAGCCAGAGACATCCATTGCATCCGGCGAGCATACAGGCGTCGAAAGCTTGCGCCGCCTCTGTTTATAGAGAGCGAGGAGAAAATGCTCTGATGCACCCTCTGGAGCCACTTAAGTACCGCCAGGCACGTTAATAACGGGAGGTCGACAACCGCAATGGAGGATGCATGGCGGAAACACCGCTACAGATGACGGTCCGGCTCCGCGCCAAGATAGAGCGGCGGAAAGACGAAGCCCGTAAGTGGTCGAACGCCTACGAGGGAAACCGCCCCTTGCTGTTCGCGTCGCCAGAGTTCAACGCCCAAGCGGGAGAGTTGTTCAAGGATTTTTCCGATAACTGGTGCGCGACGGTCCCGGACGCCACGGTTGAACGGCTTATGCCGCTCGGCTTCCGGCTGGAAGACGGGACCATTGACCAGGCAGCCGGGAAGGCATGGCGCACGTCCGAATGTGACGTAGAGGTTGGTCTAGCCCTACTGGAAGCCCTGATTACCGGACGCTCTTACGCGCTGGTCTGGAAGCCCGATGGGGTCCGTACTGAAATCACGTTCGAGCACGCGGCTAACGCCATAGTCGAGTACGTCCCCGGTCGGCGTCGGCTCCGCTCTGCGGGGCTTAAGACGTGGCGTGACGGGGCGTGGGAGTTCGCAACGCTGTTCACCCCGGACATGGTGTACCGGTGGCAGCGAAAGGGCCGTAGCCACGAATGGACGGGCCGCACGGTGGGGTTGTCCCGCGGCGAGCCCTCGCACATCAAGAATCCGCTTGGGGCTGTCCCGCTGGTGGAACTCCCCAACCGGTCTCGGCTGCACGGCAAGCCCCGGTCCGAGCTGGTGACCGTGCTCCCGCTACAGGATGCGGTCAACACGTTGTGGGCCCACCTGATGACCGCAAGCGATTACCTGGCGCTTCCGGCTCGGGCGGTGCTCGGCATGGACCGGCCCGTTCGGGAAATCGTGGACCCCGAATCCGGGGAAGTGGTTGGCGAGGAGGACGAGCCCCTAGACCGGTTCCGCTCGGACCGTCTGCTGTGGCTGGAGAAGGACACGGCGCGAATAGCCGAGTTCTCCGCCGCTGATCTCGGGAACTATCTCCGGGTCATAGACGCTGCGGTCGAACACATCGCTTCCCAAACCCGCACCCCCGCAACGTACTTGACGGGGCAGCTCACGAATGTGAGTGCGGACGCTCTCGCCGCTTCGGAAGCCGGTCTAGTGGCCAAGGTGACCGAGCGGCAACGGCACTTCGGTGCGTCGCTCCGTGAAGTGATGCGGCTGGAAGCGTTGGCAGCCGGCGAGCCCAAGCGGGCGGATTCCCTCGCCCTCGGAACCGTCGTGTGGAGAGACCCGCAGTTCCGTTCCGACTCGCAGTATTCGGATGCCCTGGTCAAGCTCAAGTCCATTGGTGTCCCGGATGAAGCTCTGTGGGAGCGGATTCCCGGTGTCACCCCGGACGAGATTGCCCGTTGGAAGCGGATGCGCGACGACCAAGCCGCCGCCATTCTCGGCGGGAACATGGCGGGGCTGTTCGGCCCGAAGCCCGAGGACGACCAGGACGACGAGCCCGCGGACGAGCTGCCGGACGCCGCGTAGTGAGCCGCATGGGAGAGCTAGCGGCAGCTCGGTACGCCGAAACGCAGAGCATCACGCGGGGCGTGGTGGCAGCCGTTCAAGCCCTTTGGCGGGACGTGACTCCGGACCGGATTCTGTCCGCCATGCAAGGGGAGACAGGGCGGCAAGTCCTCGCCGCTGTTATGGCGGGGCAGCTCTCCGCCGCGCAGGGGGCACAGGCTTTCGTCACAGCGTCCATGTTCGCCCAAGGTGCGGCAGCCGGCCCGGTCGCCATGCTGAATCCGGGTGCCCTGGTGGGCATTGCGTCGGACGCTCGTCCGCTCGCAACTCTGCTGTACCTACCGGCGATTCGGACGGCGCAAGCCCTCGCGGCGGGACAGTCCGCGGAAGCGGCATCGCTCGCCGGGCTCAACCAAATGGCAACCATGGTGGGCACGCAGATTGCCGACACCGCGAGGGCGGCAACGTTCGTGTCCATGGCCGTCGAGCCCCGGTGTATTTCGTACGTGCGGGTGGTCAAGCTGCCCGCGTGCGCTCGCTGCATTCTGCTGAGTGGCCGTCAGTACAGCTACTCAACAGGCTTCAAACGGCATCCCCGCTGTGACTGCGGAATGGAGCCCATGACGGATGCCGAGTGGAAGCAGACGGGCACCCCGGAAGACTTGGTTCGGCAGATGAGCTCCGAGGAACAGCGGAAGCGACTCGGGTCCATGGGGGTCAAGGCTCTGGAAGCCGGGGCCGACTTGGGGCAGATCATCAACGCTCGCCGAGGAATGGAAACGGCCGTGACCGGACGGGGGCCGCTAAAGGTCACCACGGAAGGCACGACGAAACGCGGAATCGGGGGCAAGGCTCTCAACTCCGGGTTCGAGAAACAGCCCGGCAAGAAGTACGAGCGAGCCAAGGAAGCCCGGCTCATGCCGGAAACCATATTCAAACTCGCTGGTGAAAACCGCGAGCCCCAAATAGCCATGTTGAAGAAACACGGATACATCACATAGGGGGGCACATGCCAGAGAACCCGAACCCGAACGGTCCGGAGCCCAAGCTCGGCGAGGGTGGCGACCAGGGCGAGCCGAAGCCGACCGAACAGGGCACCAAGCCCGGCGACCAGGGCGAGCCGAAGCCGACTCCGGGCGACCAGGTCGGGGACGAGCTGTCCGCCGCAGTGAAGCGGGCCGAGACCGCCGAAGCGGAAGCCGCGCGGCTCCGCCGGTCCAACGCTGCACAGAAGCCGGGCGACCTTGACGCGCTCCGCGAGGAGATCCGGCAGGAGTTCACGGGGCAGCTCGTCCGTGCCGAACTCCGAGCGGCTGCCGCTGGTCGGCTCCGTGACCCCGCGGACGCGCTCGCCCTGGTGGACGCTGCCGGACTGGTAGGCGAGGGCGGGGACGTGGACGCTGCGAAGGTGTCCGCCGCGCTGGACCAGCTCGTCAAGGACAAGCCGTACTTGGCGCTTGCTGCGGACACCGCATCGACGAGCCCGGCCCCGTGGGGTGACGTGGGCTCCGGGCAGCGCGAGAGCGGCGAGCCGGACACCGAGCCCGCCACCCCGTTTGACCGACTCCGGGACGCGTACGGAACGTCCGGTTAACCACCGCCATACCACTTAACCGAGGGGCGCACACACCGTGTGACCCTTTTTTCATGCCCAAATGGAGGGTCAATTCATGCCGCTTTCTCTCGCCGAGTCTGCCAAGCTCAGCACAACCAACCTTCAGCGCGGCGTCATTGAAACTTTCGTGCAGGAATCCAGCATCCTGGACCGTATTCCGCTCATGCCAATTGAGGGCAACTCCTACAGCTACAACGAGGAGGCCACCCTTCCGGGCGTGGCTTTCCGTAGCGTCAATGAGGCGTACACCGAGAGCACCGGCACGGTAAACCCGAAGTCTGAATCCCTGGTGATTCTCGGCGGTGACGCTGACGTGGACCGTTTCATTGTCCAGACCCGCGGCAATCTCAATGATCAGCGTGCGATTCAGACCCGCATGAAGGTCAAGGCCGCTGCGTACAAGTTCCAGGACACATTTTTCAACGGTGACGTTGCGACGGACGCCAAGTCCTTTGACGGTCTGCGTAAGCGGCTCACTGGCGCGCAGGTGATTTCTGCGGGCACGAACGGCGCTCCCATCGTGGGCTCCGGTGCCACGGATTCGCACACGTTCTTTGACCTGCTGGACGGTCTCGTTGCCGCCGTGCCGGGCCTGAACAGCTCGAACGGTGCGATCTACGCCAACCGACAGGTGATCGCCAAGGTGCGTTCCGCGGCTCGCCGCATCGGTGGATTCGAGATGGTCAAGGAGGCGCTTACCGGAAAGCTGGTGGCCACCTACAACGGTATTCCGCTGCTTGACCCCGGCTCGACTGCCGCGGGTGCGGACATCCTTCCGCAGACCGAGACCGCCGGTACCGCAACGGACGCGTCCAGCATTTACGCCGTGCGCTTCGGTCAGACCGAGGACGACCAGGCTGTTACCGGTCTCACCAACGGTGGCGTCATGGTGGACGACCTCGGGCAGCTCGAAGTCAAGCCCGCTTACCGCACCCGCATTGAGTTCTACTGCGGGCTTGCGGTGTTCGGCGGTAAGGCCGCCGCTCGCCTTAACGGCGTCCTCGCCAAGTAGCCGAAAGGGGAACGGAATTGCCGCCGCGTAAGCGAGCCGCAGCGTCCGCCCCAAAGATTCCGCACACGGATACGTGCCCAACCCCGTCCCGGATTGAGAGATTTCCGGTTCTCGATGCGGGCGGGGTGGCACGGACCGTCACGCGGTGTCTGGCGTGCGCCGCTCAGACAGTCAAGTAGGAGGGGGCCGGAATGGAATTGCCCGCCCTCGCAACCGTGGACCAGCTCGGCGCGTGGATGCAGAGCGAGCCGGACGAGCTGCCCAAGTCGGCTGCCCTGGTGCTCGATGTGGCGTCCCGCATCGTGCGTGCCGAAGCACGGCAGAGCTTCACCAGGCGGACCAGCTCGGCACTGCTGTACCCGCATGAGGGGTGGGCGGTGCTGCCGCAACGACCGGTGGTCTCCGTTCAGACCGTCCACCAGAGCGGGCAGCTCGTTGACGCCGAGCGGTGGCAGCTCGTCCGGGACCGGCTTCGGCTCTCAGACGACCAGCCGGCGACCGTCACCTACACCCACGGGTATGCAGCCGTGCCCGGCGACGTGCTCGCCGTGGTGCTCACCCTCGCCGGTCGCGTGCTCTCGAACCCCGGAGACCTACGGCAAGAGTCCGTGGGTTCGGTGTCCGTGACCTACGCGGCCGAGACCATCGGCGCATCCCTCGCCCCCGCGGACCGGGACCTACTCGCCCGGTACCGCAAGCGCGTAAGTGTGGTGGGGCTCCGGTGAGCGTCCACTACACACAGACCGTCGTGACACTCCGGGCCCCGTTCCTGGTGGACCGGTACGGCAACACCACGTCCGTACGGGACTGGGAGAACGCCACCAGGACGACCATCCGGCGCGTTGCCGTCCAGCCGGACACGTCCAGCGAGGACACCGGAGACCGCCCCGTTGTGATCTCCGGGTGGCGACTGATCACCCGCCGCGGAGCCGATATCGACCTATCCCTCGGTGACCGCGTGGTTGCCCTCGGGCGGGTCCTGGACGTGGACGGAGATATTGCCCGTTGGACCCTCGCCGGCCGTCACCACCACACCGAAGCCCGGCTAAAGGAGGTGACCGGGTGAGGTTCCGCCCGAACCACAACGGCATCAACTCGTTCATGAAGACCCCCGAAGCGGGGGCCGAAGTGCAACGCATTGCCGAGGGCATCAAGGCTGCCTCGGAGTCGGACGGCGGAGAGTTCCGCACCGACTCGGCTCTAGGTGCCCGCCGTTGGCGTGCTGCCGTTATCGGCAATTACGAGAAACAGCGGGATGCGGAGGGCACTCGGCGGGCTTTGTTCCGCGGGCTGGACGGTGCCGATTGAGTCGCCCCGTCATCCTCATGCCGGACGCCGTGGCTGTGGTGACGGGCTATCTCCGGGAAGCCCTCGCGGCAACCGGCGAGCCCATCCCCGCGGTGTCCCGCATCCCCACGTCTCGACCCAAGCGGTTCATCCGCGTGGAACGGCTCGGGGGCACCAAACAGACCGTCGTATCGGACCGGGCCCGGTTGGATGTGCACGCATGGGCCGAGACCGAAGCCGCCGCATACGACTTGTGCGCACTAGTCCGTGGACTCCTCGGAGTGATGCCTGGAGTTCGCGGCGGGGTGACGGTCTACAGCGTGACGGAAGTCGGGGGCCCACAGTGGCTTCCCGACCCTGAGTCGTCACAGCCCCGCTATGCATTCGCTGCGGAAGTCCACGTGCGCGGCAAGTTGATGTCTTAACCGCCGTCTTCGTCCAATGCTACGAGTGCAGCTTTACGGAATGGAGGAATGCTGGCGCTCAGCCGGTCACGAGCCGTCCCGTACTCGCCCATGCGCTCGGAGAAAGCAACGACGTTCCGCCCCTCCTCCTCGGGAGTCTCCGCCACACGATTCCCGACCAATACCATGTATCGCGCCTTTCTCTTCATTTCGAGAGCGGCGCGTTGAACTTCGCTCCCCAGATCGACAACGTTCTGGGGACCTAGTAAGGCGATTTCCAACCAGGTTTCTTTAAGGCGGACTATAGCCGCTTCAAACGGCTCGTCGAACTCCGATTGGCCTGGATTACTGTACTTCGACAGCTCCATTATTTCGCTTGCCGCAGAGATCAATTCCTTATAGGCGTCATGTCTAGGCTGTCGCCGCTCCCTTCTATATTCGGCGCGCACTGCGATACGTGCACCCTCTCGCTGCCACCAGCCCGCAGCGAAAGCGGCTCCGATGGTCGCCACAGAACCTGCTAAAGCGCCACATACGGCCGCTATCCCAGCATCCATAGTTGATCACCTTACAGACTGAAGGGACACCCATGCCTCTAAACGCCAACGCTGTGCGCGTTGCGATCACCGGTGCCGCTTATGTGGCTCCGTCCAAGGCCACGTTGCCCACTGCCGCAACCGGCGATTGGGACAAGGCTTTTACTGACGTGGGCTGGATTTCGGACGACGGCATTACCGAGTCCAACTCTGCCGACACCACGGAAATCAAGGGCTGGCAGGGCGGGCAGACCGTCCGAAAGGTCATCAGCTCGTCCGAAATGACGTTTCAGTTCACGGCCATTGAGACCAATAAGACGGTTCTTGAGCTGTATCACAAGGGTTCTAAGGTGTCCACGACGTCCGGTAAGTCGGTGCTTGCCATCAAGGCTCCGGGGCCGGACCGTCGCACGTTCGGGTTCGATGTCATCGATGGCAACTCGCATATCCGGATTGTGATTCCGGACGGCGAAGTCACCGAGACCGGAGATATCACATACAAGGGCGACGAAGCCATTGCGTACGAACTGACGATTACCGCGTACCCCGGATCCGATGGCACGGTCGCCTACAAGTACAGCGATGACGCGGCATGGGCTTCCCCCTCGGGCGGTGGTGAGACTCCGCCCCCGACTGCGTAATAAGAAGAAACGATCCCTCATAGCCCGAGAGGTATAGCAGCATGAATACTCCTTTTAATCTTGACGCGTGGGTGAAGGAAGCCCGTCAGGAGCCCTTCCGTTTCACGCTCGCCGACAGTCCGTTCACGATGCCATCGGCTGGAGAACTGGACAAGAGGGTTCTAAAGAGCGTCAACGTCAGTGCGCCTACCCCAGAGGACATTGAATCTCTGCTTAAGGCAGGGTTGGGTGATCAGTGGGAGCGCTTTGACGAACTTCCGCTCCCCCTCGCAGCCCTCGGCGAGTTGTTCCGTCAGTGGCAGCAGCACGAGGGCGTTCCGGTGAGGGAATCCTTGGCCTCTTCCGACTCCTGAGCGAGCACGGGGAGGCCATAGAAAGCGACCTACAGCGTTACTACGGTTTGGATATCCGAGACCTGTACCGGCCCGGATCGGGGCTCACGTGGCGCCGATTGCGGGCCCTTGTCATGGGGCTTCCAGCGGAATCCGCAATGGGGCACTCAGTTGTCGGGGAGGACTCGGTTTGGACCCTGGAAACGCAACTACTCGCCGCAGTACATGACCGTCTTAGTGAAGCGAATTGGCAGCGCGGAAACGCGGGGGCTAAGACGCCGAGTCGTCGCCCCCAACCGATCCCTCGCCCTGGACTGAGAACAGGCAAGATCGGCCACACGGACCAGAGTCCGCAGAATATTGCGGCCTATCTCTCCCGCTTCCAGCCGACGCGCGAGGGGGTGCCCGATGGCCGTTGAGGTTGGCATGGGCTACGTGTCCATCGTGCCCGAAGTGCAGGGATTCGCCTCTGAACTTCAACGACAGGTCACCGGTCCCTCTCAGGGGGCAGGAAATGATGCGGGTTCGGCAGCCGGCGAGGGCTTCAAATCCAAGATGGGCGGAGTCCTTAAAGGCGGACTTGCGGCTATCGGCGTCGCGGCTGGTGCAGTGCTGGTCAAGGGCTTTCAGAACGCCCTAGACCAGCAAGCCATTGACGGCAAGATTCAGGCTCAGCTCGGTTCGACGCCAGCTGAGGCTAAGCGGTACGGCGAGGCCGCGGGGCAGCTCTACGCGCACGGGATCACGGATTCGGTAGAGGAAGCCGCGGGCGCGATCACGGGCGTTATGCGCTCGGGCATCATGCCACCCGAGGCCACAAATGCACAGATCGAGGAGATAACCGGGAAGGTTACTGACCTTTCTAAAACGTTCGAACTCGATCTAGGTCAGACTGCAAATGCCGTCGGCCAGATGCTCAAAACTGGTCTTGCGAAAGACGGTAATGAAGCGCTCGACCTGCTGACCGTAGGAATGCAAAAGATGGGCCCGCGCGCAGACGATATGGCGGACACCATCAATGAGTACTCCACGAAGTTCCGTGATCTCGGCCTTAGTGGCGCGGAAGCCATGGGGCTTATGGCTCAAGGAATGTCCGCGGGTGCCCGTGACACGGACACCATGGCCGACGCGCTCAAGGAATTTCAGATCCGGGCAGCCGACGGATCTAAATCCAGTACTGAGGCGTACCAGGCAATCGGTCTAAACGCCGAAAAGATGACACGCAAAGTCGCCGCGGGAGGCGCGGGAGCCCGCGAGGGTCTGCAACAAGTCCTTGACGGCATCAAGGCCATTAAGAACCCTGCCGAGCAAAACGCGGTAGCCGTTGGGCTTTTCGGAACTAAAGCCGAGGATCTTGGTAAGTCGCTTCTCGCGATGGACCCAAAGACTGCTGTTAAAGCACTCGGGGACACATCCGCCGCCGCAACCAAGATGGGCGATGCGCTGCACAGCGGAGCAGGCGCCCGCATAGAGCAGTTCAAGCGCACAGCAGAGGTGGCGCTAACCAATTTCATCGGGAACAAAGTACTACCACCGATGACCTCTCTTGCATCCACAGCGCGTGACGTTCTGGGGCCAGCCCTCGGCACGGCCAGGGCTTCCGTTGGGGGTTTCGTCGGGTCTTTCTCCTCAGGAGCCGGCGGAAGCGCGGTAACCGCCTTCGGGCTGACACTCGCAGGACTCGGAAGTACTGCCCGGGACACGCTAGGGCCAAGTTTCTCGGCGCTCGGGCAGCAGTTCACTACGAGCTTGCTTCCTTCTTTGCAGGGTGTTTGGTCGGTCGTCTCGATGCAGCTGTTCCCCGCCTTTATGTCGCTTGCTTCGGCGGTATCCGGTGCTGTGGTTCCTGTGCTTACAACGCTGGCACTCATCTTTACTGGGACTGTGCTGCCAGCGGTGATGAGCATTTACACCGCTGTTTATGCGAACGTGCAGCCGATCCTTTCAGCGCTGGCGGAGTTCATAACAACGCGGGTAGCTCCCGCCGTACGTTCGATCGGCACCCGACTGCAAGAGGTGGCGCAAAAGTCGCAACCCTTGATCTCTGCGGTGTCAACCGTGATCTCGTGGGTCGCTCGCCTTGCCGCTGAAATCCTCGGAGTCGCAATACCGGTGATCATCAGACTCGCCGGACCAGTCTTTTCCGCGCTGTTCTCAGCTATCGGTACCGCGATTGGCTGGATCGGCGACATTATCGGTTTCGCTGGAAAGCTCGCCACTGCTTTCGTCAAATCAGTGGGCGGAGTCGCCGAGTTCGGCCGTGAATCAAAGAAGAAGCTTGGAGACTTCGTAGGCTGGATGCGCGGCTTCCCCGGGCGCATCAAGAAGGGCCTAGGAGATTTTAAGGATCTGCTGGTCGATAAGGGTGCTGACCTTGCTCGGGGGATCTGGGACGGCATTAAGGGGATGGCCGGTTGGCTTAAGGGCAAGCTGATGGGGTGGGCCAAGTCTGCCATTCCCGGCCCGATTGCCGATGCCCTTGATATCAACAGTCCGTCCCGCGTTATGCGGGACAGGATTGGCCGTTGGATTCCTGCGGGCATTGTCGAGGGCATCGAGGACGGGCAACCCGAGCTTGATCAGCGGGTACGCGGCATCGTGGACCTACCAACGCGTATTCAGCGCAAGGTGACTGCTGTCGCGTACTACCAACCGAGATACAGCCTCGCTCGCTACGACGACTTCTGGGACTTTCTTACGGAAACGCGGAAGTTGAATGAGCGCGACATCGTACTGAGGGTGGGAAATGAAGAGTTGGCCCGGGTGGCTGCTCTCGGGCGACGACAACTAGACAGGAGGTGAACGAATTTGGGGATGTGGATTGGTCCCCCCGGGGGCCTGTATGAGATCCAGGACGGTGCAAGCAGGTTCGACCGTGCTCCTGATATCGGTACAGCAGAGTTCCGGGCTCTCAGCGGGGCTGTCACTACGTGGGTGGCCCCCGCGGTTCCCCGCCGTATGTCCCTGGCGTGGTCGGGGATGGAAGTCAGCGACGCGGAACGTATCGACCGTCTCGCGCGGCGGATCGACGGTCCCGGGCCCGTCGCAGTGCTTGACCCGCTCACTCGGAATCTGCTCGGGGGAACACAGTCCCTCGGGCAGGGTCCGGCATGGCAATGGTCGGTGTCCTCGGGCAGTCTGCTTGCCCCCGGCGGTCCTGCAACGGTGGTGAACACGAAGACGGATGCTGAGCTGTCGTGGACTCACCCCACGTGGGTGGGGTTCCCGGTGACAGCAGGCATGACGGTCTGGTGGTGGGCTCCCGCGTTCGCCGATGTGCCCGGTGCCACGATGCGGTTGTTGTGGCATTCAGCCACGGATGACCGCCGATGGGTGACATGGGGGGACGCCAGCAAGGGCCCCCTAGCTGGCGGAGTCCCCGCCGACATGGCGTATGTGACGCCCATGGTGGGGCTCGCCAACCCTGGAACCCATGTCATCGGCGCGTCCGTGCTCAGCTTGTATGAGCTGTCAAAAAGTGCTGTTCCGCCGCTCGGCGAGGGCTGTCCCGCTATGAGCATCACGGACTACAGCCACGCAGCAATGCCCGGTAACGGTGCCTACCGCGACGTGTCGTTGAGCTTGGTGGAGGTGGCAAGTGCGTCCGGGTAACCCTGCGCTGATCTCGGCACTCAAGTCGGGAGAACGGCAGCTCACTCAGACCGTGCGGCTCGGCGGTAAGGACATGTCCGAACAGGTGCAGTCCTGGACGTTGGAGCAGAGCTACGGCACCGATCTGCCCAGCGCCATGCGCGCTTATAGCGGCTCGTCGAGTGCGCAACTCTCCGTGGAGCTGTCCGGCACCAAGGGGGTGCCCGCACCTGCCTTGTATGGCCCATGGGCACCCCGGGCGACGGGGGATGTGGCGCGGCCTGGTCAGTCGGTGGTGCACAGGTGGGGCATCGGTGGCGAGAGTGTGGCCACGTTCCGCGGCAGTGTGCGGGCTCGCTCAGCACAGTCGGGCACGGATGCCGTGAGCGTCACTGCACTGGATGGCGCCGAGCGGTTGCGTCAGCCGGCTTCCCTACCCCGCCCGTCCGGGGGCATCGACAACGACACCCCATATGGGAGTGACACCAATTGGGTTGCCTCGCCCACCTGGTGTGTGGATCACCTCTTGCAGCGAGCCGGTATCCACTCATGCCCGCCACCCCGCAAAGAAGCTTTGCTCTATGCGAGCATGCACGGCGGAGCGGCTGCCAACATTGGGTTTCTCAAGTCGCTCTCAGGCGACTGGTCCAAGTGGACCAAAAAGAGTGCACCTTGGGAATGTGCAATTCAGGGAGAAGCTAACGGCAAGACTAGAGCGGAATACGCGCCTCAGGCTCGTGCTGTAAATCGTCATCACTCCGACGGGTTTCTGTACGAAGCTTGGGTGGACAGCACCGGAGTTACTAGCGGCGACCGCACCCTAGATTTTACGCTGTCGTGGGTTCGCGGCTCGGCTGCTCCCGTATACACCACCCTGCGCATCGATTTCTCTACCGCGTCACTCTCGTACGCGAGGGGCACCGATCCAGACCCGATGAAGAACAACTACGTCACGGAATCCGTCATGGACATGTACCAGTCCGGACGCTACTACTTCGCCATGTGGCTGGACTTTTCGCCGGTCGGAGTCGTTACCGCGCAAGCCATCATTGGCTTCCCTAACGGTGCCGAGAAGGTCGTCACCCTGACCACGGAAGGGACCGCTGTATCGCCCAGCGGCATGGGGAATATTATTCTCCGAGTCGGAGGGATGCGGGTTGAAGCCGTGCAGGTCTCGCAACTCCCCAAACGTCCTGCGGACCTGAAAGAGGCCACTCAATCCGGTCAGTGGAAAAGGGCTGCCAGCCTAGACGTACCCAACATACCTATGCGCGTGATCCCGGCTGTGACTGGAAGCGCATGGGAAGTAATCACGTCAATCGCTCGGGCCACCCTCTCAACCGCCGAGTTCGACGGGGACGGGATTTTTCATTGGCGTAACGGAAGCCGTTGGGCAACGGCCCCCGAAAAGCCCTCGTTGACGGTGACTTCCGCTCGTGAAATCTCGTCACTGACGATCACGGAAGAGATTGATGCTTGCCGGAACCATTGTTCAGTTAGATGGGCGAACTGGGTAAATGTTAAGGCAAACAAGGCAAGAACCAAGAAGACAGCTATAACCGGCCTCTCCATACCTCCGGGCGGCAGCTATGAGGTGTCGTGGATCATCGGAGGAGATGAGCTAGACACCTCCCCACCTTTCACGGCCGATGAATCTGCGCCGGACTGCATTCGGTTCGTCAACGCAGACACCGATACGGCCAACATGGTGTACGGGGCTGTGGAAGTTCGGATTACCCGCGAGGTCGACAGGCTTGTGCTGAATATGCACAACCGCGATGACGCGACCGTATGGCTGAGACCGCGGAACTTGGGGACACCCGGTGTTGTGCTGCTCACGCCGAGTGTGGACAGCGGAATAGGCCCCTCGGACCACTGGGCGGCGGCGTGGAATACGAATAGTCAAGAGATCTACGGCATGCAGGAGTATGAGCATGACCCCGGCGGGTGGGTACAGGATTCAAAATCTGCGGCTGCCGTTGCGTCGACCCTGAGAACTGCGGGCGCGTTCCCTTTCCCTCTGCTCGGGGATGTGGAAATTCTGCCAGACCCGCGAATACAGCTAGGGGATGTAGTGCGCGTGGTCGATTCGACCGGAGCGAGCCTCGACACCCTTGCATGGGTTATTGGTATTCGGACGTCGGGCACTGGGGGGAGCGTCCAGCAAACCCTGACGCTCCGGTCAACTTCATACAACGGAACGCCCATTGACGCAGGGCTGACCCCGGATCCGCCCGTTGACCCCTCTGTATCTCTATAGGAGCCGCCGTGACACAGGAGGAGATATCGGCACTGGCCGCTGAAATAGCCAAGCTACTACCTGGCTATCTTCTGTACCGGGACCCGCCGCAAGTAGCGGTGGGTTCGCCCGAATCAGAAATCGGCGACGGGGTGACCATCATTACCTCTGAAGAGATTGACCCGCAGGCTGCTGATGAATGACGACCACGATGATCGGCTAGGCGTTCGCATCGGAGCCCGAGAGATCTACGACGAGGTGGTAGGGCTCCGCGGAGACGTTCAGCGACTCGGGCAGCAAGGGGAAACCGTAGACGAGACACTAGAGGATCATGAGACCCGTATCCGCGGGCTGGAGAGCGAGCGTGGGAAATTCGCTCTTCCCGTGGCGCTGATCACCGCCGTGGCAACCGTGGTTGCAGCCGGGATAACCGTGGTCAAGGTCGCCGGGTAGTCCAGCCGGCTACCACACCAACACACAACACCAGCCCCGTACCGGGCTTACCGGGCGGGGCTTTTTCATGCCCAAATGAGGGGGATTAGTGGGAACAGTGGACGCCATGATTGCCGCCGCCACGGCGGACGTTGGCTATAAGGAGGGGCGCAACAACAAGACCAAGCACGGGTCTTGGTACGGGCTCGACTACAACCCGTGGTGCGACATGGCTATATCCATGTGGGCCGCGAAGAGCAACAACGCATCGGTGGTAGGGAAGTTTGCGTACTGCCCAAGTCACGTGAACTGGTTCCGTGCACGTGGACAGTGGGTCTCGAAGAACGCCACAGTTCGCCGCGGAGACATCGTGTTCTACTCCTGGGACGGGGGCCCGCTCGCCGATCACGTCGGCATCGTTACCGCGGACAGCCCGGCGGGTCACGACATCAAGACCATTGAGGGCAACACCAGCTCGGGCGCGTCGGGCTCACAGGGCAACGGGGACGGTTGTTACCGCCGCACCCGGACCCGCTCGCAGGTTCTCGGCTTCGGTCGCCCCGCGTACGACAAGCCGCGCGGCTATGCGCCGTTCCCCGGCGCTGCGTACTTCAAGTCCTCGCCCCGCTCGCCGCTCATCACGGCCATGGGCAGGCGTCTCGTCTCCCAGGGCTGTTCCGCCTACGCGGACGGTCCGGGGCCGCAGTGGACCGACGCAGACAAGCGCTCGTACGCCAAGTGGCAGCGCAAGCGGGGCTTTACCGGCTCGGCTGCCGATGGCTGGCCCGGCATGACCACATGGGACGCGCTCAAGGTTCCCGCGGTCTGACGACTCCCCGTGACCGGTGCCCCGCTCGGCGGGGACCAGCTCGGGAACGCAAATCCATTTCGTTCACGCACAGCAACTTTCAGGGGGGACCCATGACGTTCATCAAGACCCATCCGGCCCGGCTCTACGCCGTGGTCGTTGCCGCCCTCGCCCTGGTGGCGCACTACGTCCCCGAGCTGCCGAGCGCGCTCGTCCTCGGCCTGGTCGCCGCGGCGCTCGGTACCGGTGAGGCTGTCCAGCGAGCCGAGGATGCCAAGACCGCTACGGCCGGCGAGGGTGCCCTCCTCGATGAGCACCAGGACCAGGACCATGCCGACGGTGCCGCGGAGTGACCTACCGCCATGTAGCACTCATGGGGCGGGCGGGCTCCGGTAAGGACACCATCGGGGCCCGGCTCGTCTCGCGGTTCGTGTTCGCCCGTGTGGCGTTCGCGGACCCGCTGCGGGACATGGCGCTAGCCGCAGACCCCATCGTTGGTCACGAACCTGCGGGCTTCGGGCCTATCCCGCTGCGGCTGTCTGACGTGGTGCGCCGCGAGGGATGGGACACGGCGAAGAAGCGCATGGAAGTACGGCGCACCTTGCAGCGGCTCGGGCAGTCTGTCCGGGACCAGGACCAGCGGTATTGGCTGCGGGCAGCCCTCGCCAAAGTGGACGTTGCCGACCGGTGGACCCTCCCCGTGGTCATCACGGATTGCCGGTACGAGAACGAAGCCGAGGCGCTGCGGGCCCGGGGGTTCCTACTCGTCCGTGTGGAGCGTCCCGGCGACCACGGACCAGTCGGCGAGGACCAGCGTCAGCACACCAGCGAGACCGAGCTAGACGACTACCCGGCGGACGCCGCACTGACCAACGGCGGAACCCTCGCCGAGCTGCACGCGCTCGCGGACCGGCTCGCCGTTCGTCGCTGACACCAGCGCGCGGGGCATGACGGGATGACGACATGACCCCCCTTTTGATTTCTCTCTATTTTTTTAGACGCGTACCAAACAAGGGTCTAAAACGTCATCCCGTCATCCATCGCTGATCACACACCATCACGCATGAGGGGACACCTATGGCCGGAACCGTCCGGACAATCAAGCGCGGGGGCTCGCGCTTCTACATCAGCCCCGAGACTGCCGAGAAGGTTCCGGGGGTCACATCCATTGTCGGGATGCTTCCTAAGCCCTTCCTGACTTTCTGGGCCGCTCGCATGACCGCAGAAACGGCAGTCGAGAACCTAGACGCAGTGCGGGCAATCGCCGAGCGCGACCCCGCGGGGGCCGTGGACTTCCTGCGGAACAGCCACACCCGGTACACCAACCTACGGGCCAAGGTGGGCAGCGATGCTCACGACCTTTTTGAACGCATGATTCGGCTGGAAGAATTCGGACGAGTGCACCCGGACTTGGAGCCGTACCGGCTCGGGTTCGCCGAGTTCCTGCTAGCTGTCCGTCCCGAGCTGATTAGGGCCGAGGACGTGTGTTGGTCGGATGAGCACCAGTACGCGGGTTCCTTTGACGCGATCATTCGCGTTCGGCTCGGCGAGGATGGAAAGCCCGACCACGAAAATGGCGAGTGGCATACGCTGTTGGTGGACTGGAAGACCAGTAAGAGCGCGTATCCGGACGTGGCGCTTCAATTGTCCGCGTACGCCCATGCCGACCGGATCATTTCTCCGGACGGGACTTCCGAGCCCATGCCCAAGGTTGACGGGGCTGCCGTTCTCCACATCACCCCGGACGGATGGGTGTTCAAGCCCGTACGGATCGATGAAGAGATTTTCAATGTCTTTCTGACGCTGCGGCACGTATTCCAGTGGGACCGCGAGATTAGTAAGACCGTGTTCGGCAGCCCGATTGCTCAGAGCGTTCGTCGGCTCATCACCGGTACGCAGCGCCGGGGCTAGCAGCACAAGCACCACCAGAACCAGGACGAGCACACACAACGGCTCGTCCTTTTTTCATGCCCAAAACCAGGGGGGATTCACAGTATGGCTATTCGCATCTTCGAGACTGACCCGGACGCCAGGCCGAAGGGTACGTTTTCGGACGACACCGTCGGGCGGTTCCACTCCGGTCGTTCCGTCAACGGAGTTCCGGAAGCCCTCGCAGAGTGGAAGGTGACCACGGGGGACCCGGAGGTTGCCGCCGCTATTGCTCAGCTCATGGGCGGGCAGCCGAACGAGACCGATTCCACGTCCGAGAATTTCATTGAGGTTCTGACGGACGCCAAGCGAATCAAGGTCGTTCTTTCCGGCCCGGACGCGATCACCTCGGACATGAAGCTTTGGAACGGCAACGTCCTTATCCACCACTGCGATGGGGTGGAGTTCCTTTCTCCGGACCAGGACCGGGGTAAGGCGTGTGGTTGCCCGAGCCTTATGGAAGACCGTAAGGCGGCTGCCAAGACCAAGAGGGGTCCGGCCCCGAGCGTTTCGGTTCTGTTCCGGCTCGCCGAGGATTACGACCTTGGCATTTTCCGTTTTCAGACTGGCTCTTGGAAGCTCGCCGAGGTTCTGCACGAGATCGGCAACGCTCTGGACAAGGTGGAGGGGGAAGCGCTCGCCGACCTGTCTATTGAGCTGGTGGAGTACACCACCAAGAAGGGCCGGGACGTGTCGTATTTCAAGCCGGTCGTAAAGGTTCTCAAGAGCTGGAACGACGCCGTGGCCGAGCCGACTTACTAGTCGGCCGACGGGGCTCCGGGGGGCAGCTTCGGGGCCCCCGTTAAGGGGGAGCGCCACCATAGCAATTCTTGAGTTGTGCGCCGGATATGGGGGGATCGGTCGGGCCGTTGAGGCTCTGACCGGGGACAGGATCAGGTACGTGGCGGAGATCGATCCGTACGCGTCCCTGATCCTGGCCACCCGCTATCCGCACGCACCGAACATCGGAGACATTACCGAATTCGATTGGTCCACCCTCGCGGGGAAGGTGGACATTGTCACGGCAGGGTTTCCCTGTCAGGACATCAGCAATGCAGGGAAGCGGGCGGGGATTCATGGCGAGCGTTCGGGGATTTGGGAAAGCGTTCTCGGGGCCGTTCGCATTCTTCGACCACGGGTCGTTTTCTTGGAGAACGTATCCGCCATCCGAAACCGGGGCCTCGCGCACCTACTCGCGGGATTGGCCGCGAGCGGGTATGACGCGCGCTGGTGTTGCTTCCGCGCGTCCAATGTTGGAGCCCCCCACATGCGAGATCGGTGGTTCTGTATTGCCACCCCTTCTACCGACTCCGACAGCATCGGACAGCTCGCGCGGACCTGACTTCGCAAAGGCTGAAAGGGAAGGGGCGGGCGGGGATGATCTCGTTACCGCAGTGGCTCGGCTATTCAATAAGAATCGCGCCACCAAGCTGTTCAAAACCCCGACAGCAAATCTCGGGGGCAACGGAGCCCCACAGCATCCGGACAAGCGGCGTGCGGGCGGGCACGGACCGAATCTCGATGATGAGGTTTCGTTCTTGCTGCCCGTGGACCCGGGCGTTGCCGAGGAAACACCAGGGGCGTTCCACTCTCCGCCGGAATGGTGGGCGGAGTTCGCCCCCGCCGTGCACCGATGGGAAACCCTCATGGGCTCGCCGGCTCCGATCCCGGTGGAGTTCGGCCCTCGTGGTGGCCGTCGTCTTGCGTCCGTTTTCGCCGAGTGGCTTATGGGGCTGCCGCGGGGCTGGATCACGCACATTCCGGGGCTCAACCGTGCCAGGCAGCTAAAGGCAGCCGGTAACGGTGTTGTGTCGCAACAGGCGTTCACGGCATATCTGCACTTGCTGAATCACAAGGAGGAAAAGACAGATGGGTAAGCGGGGGGTCGTCACCGATTACAGCGGTGAGGAACTGTACCGGGGTGATCTGGTGGCCTATTCGGCTCGGCAGGGGAACCGGGTGCGTATGGCGGATGCCATCGTGGACAAGGTGACTACTCGGCTTGTTGACGGGCGTTTGCGCGCCATGCTGCGCGTCACACCGACCGGAGTTGAGTCCGGATTCACGAAGCGCCGTTCACTCCGCCGCGAGTGGATTTCCGCCGAACACGTCCGGCTCGTCATTCCGGGCGAAGCGAGCGAGCGCGACCAGTAAGCGCCGAACAGAGAGGGCTGACCGTACCCGTGTGGGTGTGGTCGGCCCTTTTGTATGGGGGGATCAATGAAACTCACTCTTTCTAAGGGGCAGGCTCCGCCGCTCGGCGACATTCGCGCACTCGGTGAGGGTGACACGCTACGCCTGGAGCCGAGTTACACACAGCGTCCGGATTGGGTGCGCTATCTCGCTGCGGCTGCCCATGCGATGGGTAGAGGGTGCCGCATCGAGCGGGTGGGTGACCGTGGCTAATCCGAACAAAACCCGCGGGACAGCTTGGGAAAGCGCGGTGCGGAACTTCCTTAACGCGTTCCTCGGGCTGGTGGACGACAACGGGGTGTTCCTCGACCCGTTCGACGGGATGAACGTCCGCAGGCCCGCACAGGAAGGCGCACGCGATATCGGGGACGTGCACGCTGCCCCGTTCATTCTCGAATGTAAGGACGTGCGGAGCCCCGCAGTACCTACGTGGCTTCGGCAAGCAAAGGTGGAAGCCGTGCACGCGGGGTTCCCCTACGGCGTGGTCGTGCACAAACGGCGCGGGCTCGGCGTGCGCTCGGGACGTGTCCATTTTGACGTGTGTACGTGGACCCGCACACGTACAGCCCTCGGGCTGTCCAGCCGAGACATGTTCGAGCAGTACGGGTTCGGCGCTTCACTGCGGGGTCTCGACTCGGGCCGCTGGTATCTGACGACCACGGTTGAACAGTTCGCCGCTCTCCTCGATGACATGCGGGCCGGGGTGAGTGGCCGTGTTGCTCGCTGATCTGCTCTCGCGGTTCGGGGCCGTGGACGAGCACCAGGACGGCGGGTACTCCGCTCTGTGTCCCGCACACCAGGACTCGCGTCCGTCGCTGCGGATATGGCGGGGCGAGGACCTGAAAGTTCGGATGACGTGCCGGGCGGGCTGCCGTACCGAGGACGTGATTCGGTCCGTGGGGCTGTCCTGGTCCGATCTGTTCGACGTCTCCGGCCCCGGTGCCACCGTGTCCGCCGAACGCCCCGAGCTGGTGCCCGCCCGCTACATTGCCGGGCTCGCCGTTTACATAGACCGTGCAAACGACACCCTCTCTGACCAGGGGAAACCGTTCTGCAGCGCCGTTGACGACGAGCACCAGGACGACGAGCACAACGAGCACCAGGACCACGGCCACCAGCTCAGCCGGCAAGCCCTCGCCTACCTTTCCAAGCGCTTCGGAATCGACGCTGCGACAGCTGCGGAACTCCGCTTGGGCGTGGACGGGGGCGACCAGGGCGAGGACTTCCCGTACCTGTCTCGGCAGTACCGGGCACACCCCCGTCTGACGGTCCCGCTGTGCGGGTTCGACGGAGTGGCCCGAGGGCTACAGGGGCGAGACCTGTCCGGGCAGTGCCCGGCACGGTGGCTCTCGCTCATGAACCCGCGCGGTCACCGCTGGACCCCTTACGGCGTGTTCCGCGGTGCGGGCGGTTACGGGACGGTCCTGGTCTGCGAGGGACCGGGCGACGCTCTCACGGCCGTTGCGTGCGGCTATGACGCCGTGGCGATTCGCGGTGCTGCCCTCGCCGGCTCGCCCGAGCTGGTGCGTGAACTCGCCGAGGGCCTGCGGGGCTCGCTCGTCATCCTCGCCGGGGACAACGACACCGCCGGACAGGGGTTCACGTCCCGGCTCGCGTCCGGTCTCGCAGAGCACGGCGTGAACGCGCTTCGGCTCGAACTCCCGCACCAGGGCGACGACTTGACCGCATGGCGCGAGCGTGACCCCGAGCTGTTCGCCCCCGAACTACACCGCGCGGTCAAGGGGGCCCGGCCCGTCCGGGACTCCGCGGACGTGGTGGCCGAAGCACGGTCCGCCGAGCTTGCCGAGCGCACCGGGGCCGACGCGGTGACGCGCGACCAGGGGGCCGAAGCCGCAGAGATCCTTGCCCGGCTGGTGGGGCAGCTCGGCGAGTCGGACGCCATGAACGCACACGCACTCGTTGCGTGGTGCAGCGGCAGAATCCGGTACGCACCGGGGCTCGGCTTCTATTCCTGGGACGGCTCGGTATGGGTGCGCTCTGACACCCGCGTACGGCAGGAAATCCACCGTATGGGGGCCGCGCTCGTCCTCGCCGGGCAGACCCAAGCGGCTCGCGGATTCACGATGACCAGCCGCATTGACGCGCTGATGACCGAGCTTCGCTCTGTTCCCACGGTGCGGGTGGAAGCGGCGGACTTTGATAACCGCCCCGATCTGCTCGCCTTCCGCAACGGCGTAGTGGATCTCCGCTCGGGCCGTATCCGCTCGCACGACATGCGCGACATGCTGACGTACGGACTGGATATCGACTACCGACCGGAAGCCGAGTGTCCTCGATGGGAAGCCTTCCTAGAAGAAATCTTCCCCGGTATGCCGGACATGCCCGCGTACATACAGCGGCTCATCGGCTACGGGATCACCGGGCATGTCACGGAACAATCCTTTGCGGTCATGTGGGGAAAGGGGGCCAACGGTAAATCGGTCCTGGTGGACACGCTCACGGCGGTGTTCCGGGCGATTTCCAAGACAACCCCGTTCGCCACGTTTGAAGCCAAGTCCAGCGGCGGCATTCCGAATGACATTGCCGCGTTGCGCGGTGCTCGGCTCGTCATGGCGTCCGAGGGCGAGAGCGGGGCACCCATGTCCGAAGCGATCCTAAAGCGGGTCACCGGTAAGGACATGATCAGTGCCCGGTATCTGCGGCGAGAGTTCTTCGAATTCAAGCCGTCGTTTCTGCTGCTGCTCGCCACGAATCACAAGCCCCGGTTTAAGTCGCAGGATGAGGGGCTTTGGCGACGCGTCAAGCTGCTGCCTTTCGTGCGGTACTTCGCACCCCATGAGCGGGACCACGAGCTAGACACGCGGCTACTCGCCGAAGCCGAGGGAATCGCAGCGTGGGCGGTGCGCGGGGCTGTCCAGTGGTACGCGGACGGGCTGCAAGACCCGCAGGTCATCACGGGTGCGTCACGTGAGTACCGCGAGACGAGCGACCAGCTAGCCGGGTTCTTTCCGGGCGTGCTGGAACGCACCACGGAAGACCACGTTATGAACGGAACCGAAGCGTTCAATTCCTATTTGGACTGGTGCGAAGCCGAGAACCTTCCGGCGCGAGAGCGTTGGACTCGGCGGATGTTCTATGACGCCATGGAGGAACGCGGAGTACCCCGCCGAAAAACCATGCGGGGAATCGGGCTCGCCGGGATTCACCTTGCGGACGAGAATCCCGAAGCTGCCGGACCGGGCATCTTCGGAAGCTAGTAAGCACGCCAATACGGGCCGTCTACCTATCACGGGTGGGCGGCCCGCTTTTGTTTAGGGGGAGGAATGCTTGAGTTTCATCACGGCGTAGCCGGCGAGCGCATAACCGTGCACGTGCCCGAGGACACAAAGGATCTCGCAGAGTTCTGGAAATGGCTTTACCGGGCGCGCGAGCGGGGACCTATCGCGCTGGACACAGAAACAACCGGTCTCGATATCTACTCGACCGGCTACCGCTTGCGCACGGTGCAATTCGGGGACGCGCGGGACGCGTGGGTCCTGCTGTACGAGCGCGGGGGCTACTTCGCTTCCTACGTGCGGGATGCACTGCGGCGGTGTCGCCAAGTGCTCATCCACAACGCAATTTTCGATTGGCTCGTCTTGGACGAGCACGCGGACACGAGCTTGGAAGACCTCGCACCGTGGACCACAGACACCCGCGTACTAGCGGCCCTTATCGATCCGCGGCAACCGTCCGAGGGCGGCATAGGAACCGCGTTGAAGCCGCTTTCCGCGTATTGGGTGGACCCCGCGGCCCCGGACACACAGGGCGGACTCACCAAGGTGTTCAACAGCCTGGGGTTCACCAAGGAAACCGGGTGGGCGAACATCCCACTCACGCACCCGACTTACCTCCTGTACGCGGGACTTGACGTCATTTACACCGCACGCCTGTACCCGATGCTCCGGCGGGAGCTGGACCGTCTGTCCGTGCGCGCCGAGCTGGTGCAGTACGAGCACGAGATAGCCCGCATGTGCGCGGTCATGCAGCGTGCCGGGCTGCTGGTGGACCAGGAGTACGCGGCCCCGCTCGCTCGCCGGCTCGCCGAGGAAGCCGAACAGTTCGCCACCGTGGCAGCCCGGTACGGCGTGACCAAGGTGGGCAGCTCGGCACAGGTGGCGGAAGCGCTCTTGGGCATGGGCGAGCGGCTGACCGAGCGCACAAAGGGCGGAGCGCTCTCGACGGACAAGACCGTGTTGTTGCCACTCGCCGACCTTGACCGGGACTGGCAGCGCATCGGGGCCCGAGAGCCCAACGCGCTCGCGGACGCCGTACTGAGAGCCAAACGGGCTTCCAAGTGGGGCGTTACGTACGCGGAAGCCTTCCTGTCCAAAGCATCCGCCACGGGACGCATCCACCCCACCATTTCCCCGCTCGCCGCGAGGACGGGACGTATGAGCGTCACGGCGGGACTCCACCAACTTCCGTCCTCGGATCACGTGATCCGCCGCGCGATCCTCGCCGAGCCCGGCCACGTCATGGTGAGCACCGACTTTCAAGCCGTGGAAATGCGGGTCCTGGCGGCTCTCGCCAAGGTGCGCCGCATGACGGAAGGGTTCGTGAACGGTGGCGACAAATTCGACATTCACACGTTCACGGCCAGGCTGATTAAGGGCGAGAGAGCTACCCCCAAAGATCGAAAAGTCTTCAAAGGTGCCGGGTTCGGAAAGGTCTATGGCGGCGGCATCACCACGATTGCCAAACAGACCGGCGCGAGTGAGAGCGAGATTGCGCAAGCGGTGAGCGCGTACGACCGGGCTTTCCCGGAGATCAAACGGGCGTCGTCACGGTGGCAGCGTCAGGCTTTCCAAAACGGCATGGTTCTTGTCTCGGCTACCGGTCGTCGGCTGCCACTAGACCGGGACCGCACATACAGCGTCGTGAATTATGCATGCCAGAGTGCCGCGAGGGACCTACTCGGCCAGGCCATGCTGAATATCGAGAGTGCCGGATTGCTCGAATATTGCCGCCTCCCAATTCATGACGAGCTCTTGGCTTCGGTGCCGGAACGGGAAGCGGAAGAGTTCGCCCGAGAGTTTGAGAAGTGTATGACCATGAATCTCTACGGGGTGCCCATCGTGGCGGACGCCGAGATCGGCGGACGGTCGTGGGGCTCGCTGTACGGGGCCGACTTCTGATCACGCCCCGTCACCGTTATACGCAGTGTTAGAGGCGAAACGGTCATCGTTTTTGGTTGTGCTCGCCCTGGTCACGTATGGGTCACGGTAACCATGATCCCTCCACATTTAATGACCCCCCGCACATGCACCCGGTAACTATCTGGCCGAGAGTCACCAAACGTTGCGTCTGGTGTGTCAATCCGAGAGGTAAATGCATGTCCATGTAGCTATGCCCGTCTTATGTGCATTGTTGTGCCGTTGGTGCATACCTAAGTTCGTTGCCACGCAGCGATTAGGCAATGCGCAAGCCCCGTCCTGCTAATCCGGGACGGGGCATTTTCGTGCCCTTTGTAAGGCGCATTGCATAGAGCTGCGAGTTCCTTTGTGAACCCCTCGCGCTCCGTTCCGGGATCTTCCTGCTCTCCACAGAGAGCAAAGCCCCCGAAGCACGGAGCCAAGCTCAATGACGCACCTTACGCATTCGCAGATTTCGGCCGCCAAGGACAACGACCTGGATGCCATTTCCGCGGTTATTGGCGAAACCGAAGCACTCGTCAAGGCCAAAGCCCGCTATTATGCCGGATCGGCCGAGAGCAACGGGAACGTCCTCGCGGAAGATCTCGCACAGGTCGGGCGAATAGCCGTGTGGCAGGCCCTCACCAAGTTCGACGGTGACAGTCCAGGCGCCTTCATGAATTACATAGACCGTGCGTTGCACACCGCCATGTCAGAGGCCCGCCGAGCCGAGACCCGCCCCGGTGTTACGCCGTACGCCGCTGCCGATTTCGAAAAGGCGTTGACCCTGGCCGGCGGAGATCCGTACGACGCCGAGCGCATCGCCACCACCGGCGAAATGGGAGCTCGGAAAATGAGCGCGGATCACGCGTACGCCGCGCGCCTTTCGTGGCTCGGCCTCGAATACCTGGACCGGCCCGTTCCGGGTGAGGGCGGCGAAACGCTCACCCTCGCCGCGAAGTTGGAACGCGAAACCGGGATGCCCGCAGAGCTGATCACCGCGGCCGATATCGCCTCGCACCGCCGGACTGTCATCCGGGACCAGGTGCACCGCACGTTGGGGTTGCTGTCTGAGCGGCAACGCCTGGTGGTGAAAGCCGGGTTCGGAATCTCCCCGGTTCCGGAGTACCGGCCCGGAGTCGATGACGCCGAGTTGGAAGCGGACGCGAGTCTGTCTCACGACCAGGTAAGGCAGGCTCGCAAGAAGGGGAAGGAACGTTTCTCCGAGCTGTACCGAGCTGGTGCATGCGCATGGTGACCCTGCCGACCACGGACGGAGGCACGGTGACCGTGACGCGCTGCGGTGAGCTGGTGGACATGCACGTCCGCGACGCCGACGGGTGCACCGTGGCCACTGTGACCCGCCGAGCCGACCGTGCCGGGCTAATACTCGCTGGACACGCTTCAGCGAAAGCGATTACAGGCCTCCTGCCACCTCACATTTGAGCCACCTATCTCGTCATACCCGGTGTACCGAGACAAACCACCGCCGGACCGACGAGCAAGAGCACTGCATGCGTGAAGCGACCACACACCGAGAACGACATGTTCATGCCTACCGACTGTGACGAATTCCCCCGCTTCGGCGGGGGCTTCGCCATGCCCGGAAGTGGCTGCACGCAGCAACGAGATTGCGAACAGCATCATCGTGTCGCACAAACTCGCTGGTCCATCGGTCGACTGCCCTGAAAGGTTGCTGGATGTAACCGGAAGTGCCTCTTCTGGCATATGCCCTATCCAATGTCGAACGTGTGTACTACTGTGTTCGCATGGCTACGCACAGCGAGGAAGCCCGGGTGTGCACGAGCGTGATCGTGCCTGTACTCGGGGGCAAGAATGGCGCGTGGGAAACGTGCGCAGAGCTGCCCACAGTGTTCGGGGAAGACACCGTGCGGTCCTGTGAGGACCTGCACGTGATCGTGGAGTGCCAGGGGGGTGTCGTGGCTCGGCTGCTGGCGACCCTGGAGAAGTATTCGGGGTTCCGAGTGCTGGCCCGAGACCGTCGCACGCACGGACTCGCTGGCCAAGTCGAGTGGGTCCGGAGCCCCGAAACTGGATTGTGGCTTCAGTGGGACGAGCCATGGACGGCATGCGAGTACGGGCAGCACACCCCTACAGCCACCCGCATTGTGGCCCCGCTCGTACGGCTCGTCGCATGAGCGCCTGCCGCATATTCGTCCTTGGTCGCAAGGGCGGAGACGATGCGTTCGCCGAAGTGCAGAGGCTCGCCGCTGTGCTCGTCCGGGCCCGGATCGCCAACCGGTACGGGGTCAGCGCGCGCAAGGTGCCCGGACAGGGAGCGTGGGGGGTCTACCTGACCGACCGCACGCCCGAGCTGGGTCCGCCCTCACTGGCCGTCCTCGCCGTGTTCCGTAGCTTCGGACTCGCTGCCTGACAGCAGGACGCCCCGCCGCTCCGAAGGGGTGGAATGGCGGGGCGTCTGATGGGGCGCTATTCGGCTTGCTCGATGGCTTCAAAGATGTCTGCGTCCGTCTGCTGCTGCCATTCCGGGAGTTCCGGCCAGTCGGCGACGTAGCTCGGCTTTGGGTCTTCAAAGTGCTTGTGGATTTGAGCGATCCAGCAGAGAGCGACGAATCGTCCTTTCTGCTCTCGGGACAACTTGGATGTGTTGCCGTTGCTCACCCGGATAAAGTCCGCTACTTGAATGCACACCGCGGCGGCTGCTTCTCGCTCCCATTCGGGGGTGTCTTCCCACGGGGTGATGTATCCGGGCTTAGGTTCTCCGGGATAGTGCTGCTGTACCCCGGAGATCCACGCCTCGCGGAAGATTCGTCCGTTCTTGTCCTGCAAGACAACTCCCAAAATGGTTAGGCGGTCATGGTGAGTGCGGAAATTTGGTCGTTGAGTTCCAATACCCGTCCATCGGTTAGCAAGGGCTGTAGTTGTCCCTGCAACCCCTCCAACTTGCGGACCACGTAGCCGGATTTGGTCTGCACGGCAAGGTCGAGAGCCTGTGATGCGTAGCTGACGAGCTGGTCAACGTCCCGCCTCTGGATGCCGAGCGTTGCAAGATCGGCCATGACGCTGCCGCGTCGCCGCATGGACATCGGTTGCCCGAGCGCATCGGCTAGCGACAGTTCGGCCAGGTCAAGCCTGCCAAGTCTCACGTAGCACGTGCCGCGTTCCTCGGCGAGGCGGGACCCATCAAAGCGGAGCCATCCACCATTCTGGATCAGTCCGCTAAGCGCGTGCACTTCCTCGGCTTGATCCAGGGCCCTGTTACATGCGCTCAAGTCACCGAGACTGGCGAATACTTCCGCTTGGACTGCTGCTACCCAATGCCGGGTGGATAGCTGTCTGTCGCCTTTCTTGGCCATTTCGGCAGCAGCCGCGAGCAGAGATGCAGCATCGCGGGGTTTCTTTTCGTAGATGCTAACAAAGGCGTGACGTGTTAGTGCACATGCTGACAGGTCCGGGTTCCGCGCCTCGCGACCTGCGCTTGCCGCGAGCGTGTAACACTGGGCCGCATCAGTGTAGTTGTTGCTGTCGAAATGGATTTCCCCTGCAAGTTGAAAGAGGTCACCGACGGCACCGCAGAGCTTTTGTCGTTCGCGTTCCGTTCGCGCGGTGGCGAAGCTGTCTGCAATGTCTTGCGCGTGACTATGCACTATAGGTAGGACTGTGCGTTTAGTCTTGGCAAGAGCGAAGATCTGCCATAAATGAGCGTTCAAAGCGGTGTGTGCCGCAACATCATTGCTTTTAGATGTAGCCAAGGGATGATCGGCGGGGACTGCCTCGCTGGTTACCGGCAGGGCGGTAAGTGCCCCCGTGACGGTCAGCAACCTTAGAAACTGGCGCCGAATCATTTCGTCAAGATCACCCGTACCTAGGTCGTCGTCGGATGCTGTGTGCCTGGCAAGTACCCCTTGCGCCTCATGAACAGCGGGTAGGTTCACGGGCTCTGGTGCTTCTGGCTTCAGCAGCTCGTCCAGCTCGGCAAGCGTTACTTGCAGCCGCTCGGCGAGCTTCGGACGGATGTAGGCCTGTGGCTCCACCTGGCCACGCCCCCATCGGCCGACCGTTGTCGTGTCCACCCCGAGGGCTTGGGCTAGTCGCTCTTGACTGTAGCCGAGCGCTTTCCAGCGCCGCACCAGAGCCGTTCGTGGTCCCATGCCTGCCCCTCCGCCCTGTCCGCGGTCATCTTCCCAGGTCAGAGTTGCCAATGCACTGGAGATGCCAGACAAATGCATTGGGTTCGCCCTGGCCCTGTCTAACCGCTACGGGTTGCCTAGGGACACGACAGCTCAGGTCGACCCGCAAGGAACTGCCATGGTCACGGATGACGTAGCGACGCCGACAAGCCCGCACGAGCCGGCGACCCGAGCACGTAAGCACGGGGCACCGCTCGTGAAGCACATCCGAACGGCACTCGTGACGGTAGCCGCGCTCACCGCGTGGGTCGTGGTCGGACGCCTCCTCATTTCGCCACCCGTACCACTGATCTCTCCGCTTCCGGATGGGCCGGCGAGAAAGACCGGCCCCCGCCCGGTGGCAGAGATCCACACGCCTAGCAGAGAGACGAACCCTCATGGCACACGCTGACATTGACCCCGCCACCCCGCCCCGCCGACGCATCGGGGCCGTGGTCCTGGTGCGCAACAGGCACGGAGACGTTCTCATGGTCAAGCCGAGATACAAG
The DNA here is from genome assembly GCF_042880275.1 of Streptomyces sp. NPDC058308. Taxonomy (NCBI): domain Bacteria; kingdom Bacillati; phylum Actinomycetota; class Actinomycetes; order Kitasatosporales; family Streptomycetaceae; genus Streptomyces; species Streptomyces sp. NPDC058308. The sequence goes on along the minus strand of NZ_JBHVZA010000009.1, from coordinate 162,627 downwards.
CACGCAGAGGAAAAGCAGGGTTGGCAGCTCCCGGGGGGTGGCGTGCACCAGGGCGAGACGGTCGCCGCTGCGGCCGTCCGAGAGCTGCGGGAAGAGACCAGCCTTACGCGACACATCACGCACGCGCTCGTCATTGACCAGGTACCCGCGAGCGAAGACGGCAGCAGCGCCGAGGGCTACAACATCGTGGTGGACGGCGGGACGCTCGACCCCGACCAGGCCGCCGCGGTGACTCTTCCCGAGAGCGCGCACGACGAGCTGTCTGCTGTCGAATGGGTGCCCATGGGGCAACTGGACGCTCTTGCCTTTCCGTATCAGGCGGCCCGTGTGCGTGCGGCTGTTCGGGCTCACGACTTCGGGATGCGGCTGCCGCTGTACCAGCACGGCAAGCCCGCCGACGCGTAACCCCCGCCTTCCGCTCGACTGCCCCTGTCGGTGGGGCGCAGCCGAGCGGGATACCGCCCCTGCCGAACGGGCCCGCTCGCGGCTCCCCCCGTGCGCGGCAGGCGCCCCGGCAGGGGCGGGCATTGTCCGTTCTCCGTCGCATGAACCCCGTGCCCTGGAAACCGCGTTGGGGCAGTCGCGGTGGAGAGCGGAGCACTACCCCCGTGCGCCTCACATGTCGCGCGGGTTGGCTTGCCCTACAGCCCCGTACAGGGTGGGCGAGCCAGCAGCGGACCCCGGTAGCAAACCCCGTGTGCTGGGAGCAGATCCGCTGTTTCATAGGGCCCCGTCCCTGCCGTTCTACTCCGAACCCGGCTCCCCCGTCTGGCAAGGGGAATCGGCAGGGACGGGCGTTCGTGCAGTGCACCACTCCAATCCGGAGGGAACACGCCATGACCGCAGTAGTGAACGAACTTAAGACGGGCCGCGCGCTCGTCGACGCCGAACTGTTCCGCAGCATCGCGCACTTCGTGCACCTTCACTTCAAGCACCCGCAGGGCCGGGCCGAAGCCATCACCGATCAAGCGTTGGCGTTCGTGGCCACCGCCGCAACAGCGAGCGTCGGCATGATGCCGTCCGACGACGTGGACGATGGCTTGCACGCTTTCATCCTGCACACGGCGGCGTACGCGAACTTCTGTCAGAAGTTCGCGGGGCGTTTCCTGCACCACAACCCCGAGCCCGGAGCAGGCTGCCGCACGGTCGAGCACGTCACCAAATCCGTGCACGCCATCAAAGCCGCCGGTTTCCTGGTCCTGGACGACCTGTGGACCGTGAACGGCGAGAACACCGCGCAATGCGACGCGGACTGTGGACGCCCGTACGGCCAGCAGTAATCGCTCCTTCCGGAGTAGCGTCCGGGCACCCGTGGCAGAGCCGGTCCGTGGTTGCACGGGTCGGCTCTGCCTTTCAGAAAGGACACACGTGACAACCCCCGAACAGACCTCGATCCCCGCGCCGATCATCTCCGTCCTGGACATCTCGGAGTCGGCCGTGGTGGTTCATCGGCGGGGCTCCACTGTGTGGCGCGTACGGAGCAGGGATGCCGAGTACGCCGTGAAACTCGGATACCCCATCACTGCTACGGACCAATGGGAAGCCGCCGAGTGGACCGCCCTGGCTCCCGCGCGCGAAGGGGCAGTGCTGCAAGAGCTCGGCAGTGCCACGGCCGCCTACGGAGTGTGGGACCGGGGGACCTGGAACGTGCAGCCCTGGCACGAAGGTTCGGACCTACAAGCCGTGTGGGCCCCCCACCGCACCCGGCACGAGGTGAGTCATCCACCGACTCGTGATGCCCTCGCATGCGCTCGCGCTCTCACAGAGCTGCACGACAAGGGGTATGTGCACGGGGACGTCCAGCCGGCGCACTTCATCCTCGACAGTGAGCGCACCAGTGCGGCGATCATCGACTTGGCTCTGGTTCACGGAGCGGAGATCCCGAAGCGCTTCGATTTCCCGTACCGGGGTTGTCTCGTCCACTACGAAGCGCCGGAGATCAGCCGCAGCGTGCTGGAGAGTGGCGAGGCGACGCCGACACCGGAAGCCGACGTGTACGGGTTGGGCGCAACGCTGTTCATGGCCGCGACGGGTTGGCGTCATGTGGAGTACCAGGATGACGCGCCCCGAGCGGAACAGCGCCGAGCGATCGTCAACAGGTCACATCGCCCGGTGAACGTGGTGAGGCCGCTCGGATGGTTGATCAACGACATGTTGCGCTTCGAACCCCGTGACCGGCCGAGCATGCAAGAGGTCTGCAAAGCGCTGGAGACCGAAGCGCAGTAGCAGCGCCTTCCCGGCTCGCTCGTCCGTCCGCTGTGGGCGGGGCTACTCGTCGTCCTGGTGCTCGTCCACGGCGGGGGAGCCGACTACGAAGGTTCCCTTGCCCCATTCGGTTTGGACCGCCCCGCGTTCACGTAGGACACGCACTGCTCTGCGGGCAGTTTCCCGAGCCACCCCGAACCGCTCGCACAGCTCCGATTCCGACGGAATGCGCTCGCCAGCCTTGATCCGCCTCTCCCGAATGTCGGAGCTCAACGCGTCCAGCACTCGCATGTAGGGCGCGTACGGGGCATTCGGATCGCTCGGGCGTTCAGGCATGGGGAGAGCGTAGACACCACGCCAACCACGGGCGACTTAGACGGGTAGACGAGTTAGACAGGTAGACGAGTTAGACAGGTTGCGTCTAGCGTCGCCCTGAAAGCAGAAGCGCCCCGGCAGACCGCTTAGGACCGGTCCACCGGGGCTACGCCGAAACAGCTAGCAGAGAGCTGAAACGACATGCGCGACTCTATCGCCAGAGCCCTTGCATGGGTGCTCCCCTTACTCCCGTGGGCCAGCCGACCCGGACGCCACACCGCCAGATATCTCGCTACCCGCCCGGAGCCCACTCCGGTGAATCCGTGGCGAGCCTCTTGGCAAGGGCCGAGCGCTGAAGTGGCCCGTGAGATCTTCCAGGCTCGCCCGGATCTGCCGCATCTACAACGCGAACGGTGGCGCGCAACAGCGTTCGCGGAAATCGGCATCGACTACGACCACCCCACCACCAGCATCACGCCCGTACGACAGGTGGTGTCGGCATGACGCGCGACGGGATCATCAGCGAGCCGACGCCCCCGACGCACCGCGTCCGCGGAATCTGCGGATGCTGGACGTCCGCGCCCATTGTGGTCGGACACGTTGAGAGCGCAAGCGGCGGAGCCGGATACACACACTTCGTGTGTCCGGACCACGTGCACGAGTACCCGCCTCGCTCACAGTGGGGCGAGTTGCCCGCCCTGCGCTGGAACCCTGCCTAACGTTGAACTTGCCCCGCTCGGCCGTGTGCGGGGCGGGGCTTTCATGTGCCTGAAGTGTGTACACGCAGTGCGCAAACCGTGGTAGGGATTGCTGATCTTGTACGTTGACCTGGGGAGGGGCTGCCATGCAGCGGAAGGTGCGAAACTGGTTAGTGGGTGGCGTCGCAGTGCTCGCGTTCGGCGGGGTGCTGTCACTGTTTGAGGACGAGCCGGACAAGGCAACGGCCGAGAGTCCCAAGCCGAGCGCTACCGCGGCAGCCAAGCCCGCAGACAAGCCGAGCCCAAAGCCGTCCAAGCCGTCCGGCATTCCGTCGCCCGATGCTGGACAGACGGCCGCCCTGATACGAGCGCTGCGGGCCGTAGACCCTGGCCTAGTGGTCAAGGAAGACCGGGCGGTGGATCGGGCCCGGAACGTCTGCCTAGACGTCCAGGGTGGCAAGGAAGCGGCAACCGTTCAGAGCAACGCCAAAGCCCGGTTCGAGGGGGGCACGGTCCCGCACCTCTCGGACGACCAGGCCGCAGATATCGTGACCGCCGTTAAGTCATCGTTCTGCGACTGACCAGACAGTAAAACGCCCCGTGCGGCTCAACTGCCGTGCGGGGCTTCTGTGTTCTTTGACGTGCGCGTATGCTCAGAACTGGTAGTTAGATGTGTTGGGGTCAGCAAGGACTGCCCAGCCAGAGCCATCGGGATTCCGGTGATCGGTGACAAGGGTGGCACCGAGACCGAGCAGCCGTTCCACCTCCTGCTCACGCGATGTCTCAGGGCGCAAACACAGATGGATCCGGTTCTTGGTCTTCTTAGACTCGGGTACCTGGCTGAAGTACAGCACTGGTCCCTCTGCCAGGAGCACCTGCGTCTCCGGGGCGCCCGGTTTGTCCTCCGGGTGCAGCGGACGGTCCGTCACCCTGCTCCAGAATCGCGCCAGCTCGTAAGCATCCGCACAGTCAATAGCCACGTTCTGCAATACCGAAACCATGCGCGCAAGCCTGCATCACTTCCACTCCAGACGCCACCGAGTTGCGCTCAGCCTTCGCGCACACAGCGCCGACGCATGGCAGCACTTCCGATACGCGCCCTAGCTGGTGTTGGAGAACTGGGCCAAGCGCCGCACGACCGCGCAGGGTCTGGCGAAGCGGGCGCGGATCGTGCTCGCCTGTGCCCGAGGGTGGAACAGCACCGTGGTCGCCTCGCGGTGTGACACGGACCGGGCGACGGTGCGGCGTTGGCGGAGCCGGTTCCTGCTCGACCGGCTGGAGGGCCTGTCGGACGAGCCGCGTCCGGGGGTGCCGCGCTCCATCACCGATGCGGCCCATGCGGTGGTCTTCTCCGTCGACGAGAAACCCCAGATCCAGGCGCTGGAGCGGACCGCTCCGGTGCTGCCGATGCTGCCTGGAGTGGTGCCGTGCCGCACGTAGTCGCAGCAGCGGCGCTCGGGCACTCCGCACAGCACCGGGCCGTGGACTTCCGGGACTTCCTGGCCGAGATCGACGGCCAGACCGAACCGGGCCTGGCCGTCCACGTCATCTGCGACAGCCTCTCCGCCCACAAGGCCCCGGTGGTGCACACCTGGCTGCTCGCACATCTCCGGTTCACCCTGCACTTCACCCCGACCTACTCGTCGTGGATCAACCAGATCGAGCGGTGGTTCGCCAAACTGCAACGACGCTGTCTGGAACGTGGCGTCTTCTGCTCACTCGACGATCTCAAGACCGCAATCGACGAATGGATCAAGATCTGGAACGAGGCCGCCCGGCCCTTCAAGCGGACCAGGACCGCCGACCAGATCATCGACCGGATCTGCCACTACTGCGACAGGATCTCCGGACAGCACACCTAGCACCCGCCAGAACCGACAACCGCCGCCGCCAGATGGTCGCGGAACCAACGATGCCCCGGGTCGGCCGAGTTGCGCGGGTGCCAGGCCATGCCGATGGCGATCGGTTGAAGGTCGAGCGGGATGGGGAACGTCCGCAGGCCGAGGGCCGCGATGGTGTTCTGGAGCCAGCCGTCCGGGGTGAGTGCGACGAGGTCGGTGTCCCGGGCCAGGAGCATCGCGCTCGTGTGGCTGGGGACGACGACCGCGGTTCTGCGCCGCAGGCCGAGTGCGGCGAGCGCGCTGTCGATGGGGCCCTGGCGCTTGCCCCGTCGGGAGATGCCGATGTGGTCGGCCGCGGCGAAGCGGCGGGCGTCGATCTCCGCGTCGAAGAGGGGATGCCCGCCGCGCGCGACCGCGACCACGTTCATCCGCAGGAGCTCTCGGGTCCGGATCTCCGGGTCGAGGTGCCCGAGCGAGCCCAGTTCGACGTCCACCAGGCCCTGCCGCAGCGCGGGACCGCCCTCCACCGTCTCCGGCAGGAAGACCACGTCCACGTGCGGAGCCTGCGCACGCATGCGGTCGACCAGGGTTCCCGCGAGGCCCGCGAGAAGCACGTCGGTGGCCTGCACGGTGAAGGTGCGCTGGAGATGGACGGCGTCGAAGCCTGCGCCGGGGCGCAGGACGTTGTCGCAGCCGCGCAGCAACGCACCCACCTCACCGCGGAGTTCCAGCGCGCGCGGGGTGGGGACCATGCCTTGTCCCGCGCGGACCAGGAGCGGGTCGCCGACGGCCCGGCGCAGGCGGGCGAGCATACGGCTGACGGCCGCGGGCGACGTGCCGAGCCGCTCGGCGGCGCGGGTCACGCTGTTCTCCTGGAGCAGGGCGTCCAGCGCACGCAGCAGATTGAGATCCAGTGACAACCCTGAGCTCCTGACCTGCGTTCTCACATCTGGGCAACGGCTGGATGCCGAGTCTCGCACGGTGGGGCGACCGGGCCGTGCGGCCGCCTCAGGCCACCCAGCGAGGGCGTCCGGCGGCCGCCGCCGGAAGGGGGGCGTCGGCGAGGGCGACCGCCAGGCGGCGCACCGCCTCGCGCAGGGTGTCGGGCGATGCGGTGTACGGAACGCGGAGCCGCTGCTCGAAGACGCCGGGGTCGGTGGCGAAGCAGGAGCCGCTCTCGATCCGTACGCCGTTCGCGAGCGCCCGCTCGGCCAGCGCGGAGCCGACGGGTTCGCCCAGGTCCACCCAGAGCGAGAGGCCGCCGGGCGGCAGGCGCCAACTCCACCCGGGGAGGTGTTCGCTCAGGGCGGCGGCGAGCGCGGCGCGCCGTACGCGCAGCTCTGCCAGGCGGGTCGGCAGCAGTTCGTGGGCCCGGTCGAGGAGGTCCAGGGCGAGCAGTTGGTCGAGGACCGAGCCGCCCATGTCGGTGGCCACGCGCTGCCCCGCGAGTTCCGTGACGAGCCGCGCGGGGGCGCGCAGCCAGCCGATGCGCAGGCCCGCCCAGTGGGTCTTGCTCATGGAGCCGACAGTGATGAGCTGACCGGCGGCGCCCGGTGCGGCGTGCGAGGCGAAGGGGGGCGGCGCCGGTACGTCGAGGGCGAGCTCGGCGAGGGTCTCGTCGACGAGGAGCCAGGCACCGGTCCGCTGGGCGGCACGCAGCACCCGGCCCCGCGCGTCCTCGGGCATGAGGCAGCCCGTCGGGTTGTGGAAGTCCGGGATCAGATAGGCGAGTTGCGGCACCGCCTGCCGGAAGACCGACTCCACGACGCCCGCATCCCAGCCCTCATCGGTGACGGGCACCGACAGCGTGCGCAGCCTGCCGCGGCGCATGGCCTCCAGGGCGTTCGGGTAGGACGGGTTCTCCGTCAGGACGCGGTCGCCGGACCGGCACAGGAGCCCCAGTACGAGGGTCAGCGCGTGCTGGGCGCCCGAGGTCACCAGGATCTGTTCGGGCACGGTGGCCAGGCCCCGGCGGGTGAAGCGCTCGGCGACGGCGGCCCGGAGTCCGGGCAGGCCGTAGGGGTGGTAGCCGGAGGTCTGCGCGTGCGCCGCGAGCTGTGGGGCGACCCGGGCGAGGGCCTCGGTGAGCTCCTGATCCGGCAGGCCGGGGGCGGCCCGGGCGAGGTCGATCGCGGTGTCCTCGGCCGCGAGGAGCCGCCGGACACCGGTCGGGGCGCGGCCCGCTGGCAGTGCCGTCCAGGTTCCGGCGCCCTGCCTGCTGCGGGCGTGGCCGTTCTCCCTCAGCAGGTCGTACACGGCGGTGACGGTGGTCCTGCTGGTGCCGAGGGCGGCCGCCAGCTCGCGTTCGGCGGGGAGCCTGACGTGCAGGGCGATGCGTCCGTCCAGGATCAGGTCGCCGATCGCCCGGGCGAGGTGGCGGTAGGCGGGTCGCAGGCCGGCCGGGTCGGGCAGCATCGCGGCGAGCTGCCCGCTGCCCAGCGTCCGGTCCGCGCGGACCGCCGTCTCCCCCACGGGTCGCTCGGGGCTCGCATCGACCACACCATTCTCCTGAAATTGGCTGTGTTTTCCAGGCCAATCACTCTACAGAGTGGCCGCAATGGCTTTGACGAGGCGGAGAACCGCCCTTCGGAGCGCGCACCCGCACACCGGCACGGAGGCCACCCCGCATGCGGCAGAACATCTCGTACGTCCCGTTCCGCGAGCACCCCGCGAGACGTCTGCCCCAGCTCCTCATCGGCTTGGCCCTCTACGGATTCAGCCTCTCCGTCCTGGTCCGGGCGGCCCTCGGCGTGAATCCGTGGAGTGTTCTGTACGAGGGCCTCGAACGCCGCACGCCGCTCAGCTTCGGGACGATCAGTGCCGCCCTCGGCGTGCTCGTCCTGCTGCTGTGGATCCCGCTGAAACAGCGGCCGACGTTCGCCACCTTCGCCAACATCGCCGTCCTGGCCCTCTCTTCCGACGTCGGCCTGCTCGTCCTGCCCGAAGGCCTCGGACTGCCCGCCCGGGCCGGTCTGCTCGTCGGCGGGGTCGTCCTCAACGGCCTCTCCGTCGCCGTCTACGTGGGCGCGCGCTTCGGCCCCGGCCCCCGGGACGGACTGATGACCGGCGCGGCCGCCGTGACCGGCCGTTCGCTGCGGCGGGTCCGCACCGTCATCGAACTCGCCGTGCTCGCCGTCGGCTGGCTGCTCGGCGGGACCGTGGGGGCCGGAACCGTGCTGTACGCGGTCGCGGTCGGCACCGTCACCCAGTTCTGCATGCCGTGGTTCGCCTACCGCAGCCCCCGCGACGCGACGCGCGTCTCAGTGCGCGCAGACTGACGCGAGCGCGCGGCCCAGGGCGACGGAGTGCAGGGCGTCGAGACGGTCCGCGTGCCGCACGCGTACGGCGGCGACGGTCAGCACTCCCTCGCAGTACGGCACCGCCCGCGCGCCCGGGGACACGGCGATGCCCCGCACCAGCTCGCCGTTGACCCGGTTGATCTCCTTGCGGACCTCGCCGAGGTCGGGCCGCTCCGTCGGAGCCTGGGACGGATCGGCGTCCCAGCGCCGGAACAGTCCGCGCTGGACAGCCTTGTTGGCCTCGATCTGGTCGCGGAAGATCCGTACGGTCACCGCCGGATCGGCGCCGGCCTCGGCCGCCTGCCGGGCGACCGCCGCCAGGACCTCCCGCTCGCGGGCCGGGTCGTCGATGGGGCTGTCCGTGCCGTACTTGGCCGCCGCGACGAGGTCGGCGGTGGCCAGACGCTGCGCGGACAGGGCGGCGAGGAGCCTCAGTTGACCGTAGGGGCCCACGGGCGCGGCGGTCCGGGCGGCCGGGGCTGCTTGCCCGGGTGCCGCGAGGGCCGGGCCGCCGCCCGCGAGCAGGGCGGCGGTCAGCGCACCGGCGGTGAGCAGGCGACGGGTGGAGGTGGCGAAGCGCACGACGGTTCCCCCGGGGGATCGGTGACGGACGTCCGGCGACCGCGCACGGCCGGGCGGTCATCGTACGAGCAGGGGGCCTCACCGAGGACGCCCCACGCCCGACGACCGCCCGGCCGGGGATGCGACACAGGCTCTCAGTCCTGCGCGAGGAACCCCGCGACCCGCCGCGCGAACCACTCCGGGTCGTCGAGCCACGGGAAGTGCCCGCCGCCCGGCTGCACTTGGCAGACGCCGCCGGGGAAGAGCTCCGCGAGCTCCGCCGCGCGCGCCGGGCTGGGGCCGCCGTCGTAGGCGCCCGCGAGGACGAGCACGGGAGCGGTCATCGTGGCGAGGGCGGCACGGGTCGCGGGCGGGTCGAAGGAGGCCTCCCCGTAGTACGCCTCGGAGGCCGCCGCGTTCTTCTGGGCCGCGCTCCGGTCCCGGTGGGCCTGCGCCTGCGCGTCCCAACGGCCGTACATGAGCGGTCCGATGACCCCCCAGCCCGCGCTGGGCGCGCCGCCCTCGGCGATCTCCCGCAGCGCGGTCTCGACCGCCGGGTACCAGGGTTCGTCCTTGCGCAGCGCGGCCGCCTCGCTGCGGTCCTCGTCGGTCACGGCGCCACCGACGGCCAGCGTGGCGGGGGTGACCAGGACGAGGGCGCGGATCCGCTTGGGGTGACGGGCCGCGTACAGCGTGGCGAGGTCGCCGCCGGCGGAGTGACCGAGCAGGTCGACCTGGTCGAGGCCCAGATGCTCGCGCAGCGCCTCGATGTCGTCCACGAGCCGGTCGCAGCGGTACGTCGCCGGGTCGTCCGGCTCCGCGGAGTCGCCCGTACCGCGCAGATCGAGCAGGACGAGGCGGCGGTGCGCGGTGAGGCCGCCGAGCTCTCCGAGGTAGACGGAGGCGCGCATGGGGCCGCCCGGCACACACAGCAGCGGCTCGCCCTCCCCCTTCTCGTGGTAGGCGAGCTCCGTCCCGTCGTACGCGCTGAATGTCGGCATGGGGGTGATCATCACATCCGGTGCCGGGTCCGGGCAACGCGGTTGCGGGCGTGGCCCATGACGGTGGCCCATGCCCTTGCGCCCCAGCTCAAAGCGGCGGTGCGAGATCTCTTGACGCCCACTGCCGGGCCTGGATTACTGAGGTCCACAGAAGATCGACGACCGAATGATCGGTCGCCCGTTCAGGACGGGAGCACTCCCTATGACGCGCATGCCGCTACTGCTCGACGCGGCGGAACGGCTCGGCCGCCGCGAGCTGGAGGCCCTGCAGTTGGAACGCCTCCAGGACACCCTGCTGCACGCGTACGAGAACGTGCCGTTCTACCGGGCGGCGTTCGACAAGGCGGGGCTGCACCCCGACGACTGCCGCTCCCTCGCCGACCTCGCGCGGTTCCCGTTCACCACCAAGGACGACCTGCGGGCCAACTACCCCTTCGGCATGTTCGCGGTGGAGCAGTCCGAGGTGCGCCGGCTGCACGCCTCCAGCGGCACCACGGGGCTGCCGACGGTCGTCGGCTACACGGAGCAGGACCTCTCGATGTGGGCGGACGTGGTCGCACGCTCGATCCGCGCCGCGGGCGGCCGACCCGGCGACAAGGTCCATGTGGCGTACGGCTACGGCCTGTTCACCGGCGGTCTGGGCGCGCACTACGGCGCGGAGCGGCTGGGCTGCACGGTGATCCCGGCCTCCGGCGGCATGACCGCGCGCCAGGTGCGGCTGATCCAGGACTTCCGCCCCGAGATCATCATGGTGACCCCGTCGTACATGCTCACGCTCCTGGAGGAGTTCGAGCGGCAGGGCGTCGATCCCCGTACGACGTCCCTGCGCGTCGGCATCTTCGGCGCGGAGCCGTGGACCGAGGAGATGCGGCGCGAGATCGAGGAGCGCTTCGCGATCGACGCCGTGGACATATACGGGCTCTCGGAGGTGATCGGCCCCGGGGTCGCGCAGGAGTGCGTGGAGACCAAGGACGGGCTGCACATCTGGGAGGACCACTTCTACCCCGAGGTCGTGGACCCGGTCACGGGCGAGTCCCTGCCGGACGGCGAGCGCGGCGAGCTGGTTTTCACGGCACTGACGAAGGAGGCCATGCCCGTGATCCGGTACCGGACGCGGGACCTGACGCGGCTGCTGCCCGGCACGGCGCGGGTCTTCCGGCGCATGGAGAAGGTGACGGGCCGCAGCGACGACATGGTGATCCTGCGCGGCGTCAATCTCTTCCCCACCCAGATCGAGGAGATCGTGCTGCGTACGGCGGGCATCGCCCCGCACTTCCAGCTGCGCCTGACCCGTGAGGGCCGGATGGACGCCCTGACGGTGCGGGCGGAGGCCCGGGCGGACACGCCCTCGGCGCGGCGCGCGGCAGCGGCCCAGGAGATCGCGGCGGCGGTGAAGGACGGGATCGGGGTGTCCGTCGGCGTGGAGATCGTCGACCCCGAGACGCTGGAGCGGTCTCTGGGCAAGTTCAGACGGATCGTGGATCTGCGGGGCTGAGCCGGCGCGTGTGCCCCGTCACCACGGGTCGAGCGACGTGTTCGGTGGCGGGCGGGGGGTCGGCCGCGGGGGCCGGCGGGTCGGGGCTCGCCGTCGTGGACGGCGTGGAGGCGGCCGTGTTCACCTTGGCGATCGCGGCTTCCATCTGCTTTCGCACGGCGTCGGACAGGGCGCCTCCCTGGACCGTGCCCACGACGTCCTCGGCCAGGAGGTGCAGCTTGGTGTTGGTGTTCTGAGAGGCGGTGACCAGGACCTCCCAGGCCGCCTCGGGACTTAGGTTGAAGGACGACATGAGGATTCCGCGGGCGAGGTCGATGGTCGGCCGGGTCTGCATGGCCCGCCGCAGCTGGGCCACGACGGTGTGCAGATTCTGCTCGGATTCCGTGTGCGGCTTGGCTCCGTCCGAGGGCGCGGACGCGGTGTTCAAGGCCTCCGCCTGGGCGGCGGGGGTGAACAGGCCGCGGGTCCCTGTGAGGTCGAACAGCCGCTCCACCGCGGGGCTCGTGGTGGCGATGGCGACGGTCTTGCCCTGTTTCACGGCCTGTTGGCGGAGGCTGAGCAGCAGGTTGAGGCCGGAGCAGTCGCAGAACTCCACGTCGCTCAGGTCCAGGTCGATGCCGCGGGCCGCGTGGCTGAGCGCGACGTACAGCTCGGACCGGATCCGTTGGGCCGCGTCGAGATCGAGATCGCCCCGTACCGCCACGGTTCGCCTGCCGCCACCCGGCACGGCGTCGCGCGGTGTGGCCGACGAGACGGACGGCGGCGGTGTCGGAAGCGGCACCGGTGTGCGTCCGTGCCCGTTGCCCTCCTCTACAGAGGGGCCCTGTCCCGCGAAGGGGTCGTGAGGGAACGCGGGCTCCGGCATGGCCTCTTCCTCTCCTCGCTGCCTACCGCCGCTCCTAGGCTGCACGCAACCCCGCACACACGTCAACTAATACCGGAAACAGCGTACGTGTTTTTGAAACCACGTATTTCTCGTCCTAGAGTTGGGGCATGGATGGAGTGCCCGAGTCACACACCGGATGGACGTTTCTCACCAATCACGCGCGCGTACTGGCGGTCATCGCCGACGACCACAACGCCCGCATCCGCGATATCGCCGCCCACTGCCGCCTCACGGAACGTGCGGTGCAGAAGATCATTGCCGACCTCGAGCAGGACGGTTATCTCTCCCACACCCGGGAGGGGCGCACCAACACGTATCAGATCAATCCCGGCAAAGTGCTGCGCCACCCCGCCGAATCCGGCCTCGCCGTCGCCTCGCTGCTCTCCCTGCTCGTCCGGGACGAGGCCGACCGCACCAGTTCCGGTTCCGGTGAGAACGGCGAGCGGCATCACGCCAGGGCCTGACGCGGGCGGCCGGCCCGCGTCACCCGTCAGCTCGCGCCGAAACGTTGCCGCAGCTGTCTCTTGAGGATTTTGCCGCTGGCGTTGCGGGGCAGTTCGTCCACGAACAGCACCCGCTTCGGCGCCTTGAAGTGAGCGAGCCTCTCACGTGCGTGGGCAAGGAGCCCGGTCTCGGTGAGCTCCTTGTCGCCACGTACGACCACGGCGGTGACCGCCTCGATCCAGCGCTCGTCCGGCAGCCCGATCACCGCGGCCTCGGCGACGCCCGGGTGCTCGTACAGCGCGTCCTCGACCTGCCGCGACGCGACGAGAACTCCCCCGGAATTGATGACGTCCTTCACCCGGTCGACGACCGTGAAGTACCCCTCGGCGTCCCGCACCGCGAGGTCCCCGGAGTGGAACCAGCCGTCACGGAACGCCTCCGCGGTCTCCTCCGGCTTGTCCCAGTAGCCCTCGCACAACTGCGGTGAGCGGTAGACGACTTCACCCCTGATGCCGTCCGGCACCTCGCGTCCGTCCTCGTCGACGACGCGTGCCTCGACGAACAGGACGGGCCGCCCGCAGGAGTCCATCCGCCCTTCGTGCTCATCGGGCCCGAGGACCGTGGCGAGCGGGCCGATCTCGCTCTGCCCGAAGCAGTTGTAGAAGCCGAGCCCCGGCAGCCGGGCCCGCAGCCGCTCCAGGACCGGCACCGGCATGATGGACGCTCCGTAGTAGGCCTTGCGCAGCGCCGTGAGGTCGCGGGTGGCGAACCCGGGGTGTTGCGAGAGCCCGATCCACACGGTGGGCGGTGCGAAGAGGCTGTCGGCGCGGCCCGCCTCGACCAGATCGAGGATCCGCTCGGCGTCGGGCCCGTCGAGGACGGTGTTCTCGGCCCCGACCGCCAGATAGGGCATGAGGAAGACGTGCATCTGCGCCGAGTGGTAGAGCGGCAGCGAGTGGACGGGCCGGTCGGTCTCACGCAGGTCCAGGGCCGTGATCGCGCTGACGTACTCGTGGACCAGGGCGCGGTGGGAGAGCATCGCCCCCTTGGGCAGTGCGGTCGTTCCTGAGGTGTAGAGCAGCTGCGCCAGGTCGTCGCCGCGGGACCCCTCGCCGTCGTACGCCGGTGCCGTGGCGAGCCGCGCGAGGAGCGAGCCCTCCGCGTCCCGCAGGGCCAGGACCGCCACGCCCGCGGGCAGCCGCCCGGCGAGGTCCGGATCGGCCAGCACGAGCGAACAGCCGGACTGCCCGACGATGTACGCGAGATCGTCGCCGGTCAGGTTCTGGTTGACCGGCACGTGGATCAGCCCGGCCCGGGAGCAGGCGAGGAAGCCGATCAGGTAGGCGTCGGAGTTCTGGGCGTAGGCGGCGACCCGGTCGCCGCGGGCCAGACCCAGGTCACGCAGTGCGCCGGCCGCACGCGAGACGGCGTCGTCGAGTTCGCGGTAGGTCCAGGACCGTTCCTCGTAGCGCAGGGCCGTGCGCAGCGGTGTGCGGCGCGCGCTGCGCCGGAGGACTCCGTCGACCGTGTTGTCGCGTACACCCGTCATGGCGTGATCCTGTGCGCCGCGCGCCGCCCCGGTCAAGGTCCGGCACACGGAGCGCGTCGAGCGGGACCACAGGTGACCAACCGCTTGGTACGCTCAACCGCTCCTTCCCTGACCCCAGTTGGGAGGCACGATGCGCATCCGCACAAGACGCCCGGCGGCCGTGGCGATCACTCTGCTGACGGCGGTGGCCCTGCTGCCCGCGTCCGGCGCGGGGGCCACGCCCCGAGGCGCCCACCCGTCCGGCGGCGGCCTGCACGCCACGATCCGCTACACCGAGTACGGCATTCCGCACATCCTCGCCAAGGACTACGAGAACCTCGGCTTCGGCACCGGCTGGGCGCAGGCCGCCGATCAGGTGTGCACGCTCGCCGACGGCTACGTGACCGTCCGCGGCGAGCGCTCACGGCACTTCGGCGCCGACGCCTCCCCCGGTTCCGCGCTGTCGTCCGCGTCCACGAACCTCGCCAGTGACCTGTACTTCAGCGGGGTGCGGAAGGCCGGGACGGTGGAGAAGCTCCTCGACCGCCCCGCCCCCGCCGGCCCGGACCGCCGGTCCAAGGAGCTCATGCGGGGCTTCGCCGCGGGCTACAACGCGTGGCTGAAGCAGAACCGCATCACCGACCCGGCCTGCGCGAAGGCCGACTGGGTGCGCCCGATCACCGCTCTCGACGTGGCGCGGCAGGGCTTCGCCGTACAGGTCCTCGGCGGGCAGGGGCGCGCCATCGACGGCATCACGGCCGCCACGCCACCGGGCGCGACGGGGGCGGGGAGCACGAAGGACGCGCACCGCATACCCGACCCCGGCCGCACGGCGAAGGCGGCCCGCGAGCTGTTCTCCACGCAGGACGCCGACATGGGCTCCAACGCCGTCGCGTTCAGCGGGAAGACCACCGCGAACGGCACGGGGCTGCTCCTCGGCAACCCGCACTACCCCTGGCAGGGCGGGCGCCGTTTCTGGCAGTCGCAGCAGACCATTCCCGGTGAACTGAACGTCTCCGGCGGCTCGTTGCTCGGCACGAGCGTGGTCAACATCGGCTTCAACGGTGACGTGGCGTGGAGCCACACGGTCGCCACCGGCGTCACCCTCAACCTGCACCAGCTCACCCTGGACCCGGCCGACCCGACCACCTATCTGGTGGACGGCAAGCGGCACAGGATGACCAGGCGGACGGTCACGGTACCGGTCGAGGGCGGCACCCCGGTGACCCGCACACAGTGGTGGACCCGCTACGGCCCCATCGTGACCGGGCTCGGCCCCCAGCTGCCGCTGCCCTGGTCCAGGGCCACGGCGTACGCGCTTAACGACCCCAACGCCGTGAACCTGCGCGGCAGCGACACCGACCTCGGCTTCGGCAAGGCCCGCTCCACCGCGGGCATCCTCAAGTCCCTGCGCGAGACGCAGGGGCTGCCCTGGGTGAACACCGTCGCCGCCGACCGCCACGGCCATTCGCTGCTCAGCCAGTCCCAGGTGCTTCCCAGGATCACCGACGACCTGGCGCAGCGCTGCAGCACACCGCTGGGCAGGGCCACCTACCCGGCGTCGGGCGTCGCCGTGCTCGACGGTTCGCGGGGCGCGTGCGCGCTCGGCTCCGACGAGGACGCGGTGCAGCCCGGCATCTTCGGCCCCTCGCGGATGCCCACCGTCAAGGACGCGCCGTACGCGGAGAACTCCAACGACAGTGCCTGGCTGACCAACGCCGACCGGCCGGTCACCGGCTACGAGCGGATCTTCGGCACGATCGGCACGCAGCGCTCGATGCGCACCCGAGGCGCCGTCGAGGACGTGTCGGCGATGGCGGAGAAGGGTGGGCTCACGGTCCGCGACCTCCAGAACCAGCAGTTCGCGAACCGCGTACCGGCGGCGGATCTCGCGGCCGCCGACACGGCGAAGGCCTGCGCCGCACTGCCCGGCGGAACCGCAACAGGCAGCGACGGCAAGGCTGTTGACATACGCAAGGCCTGCGACGTGCTGGCCCGCTGGGAGCACACCATGGACACCGGCAGCCGCGGCGCCCTGCTCTTCGACCGCTTCTGGCGGAAGCTGACGGCGGCGGTGCCGAACGCGCGGCTCTGGAAGGTCCCGTTCTCGGCGGCCGAACCGGTGCGCACCCCGAACACCCTCGACACCGCGCAGCCCGGCTTTCGGACCGCGCTGGCCGACGCGGTGACGGAACTGGCCGCGGCGGACATCGCCCTGGACGCGCCCCTGGGCCGGAACCAGTACGTGGTGCGCGGCGGCAAGCGCCTCCCGGTCCCCGGCGGCACGGAGTCCCTCGGCGTCTGGAACAAGATCGAGGCCGACTGGGACGCCAAGAAGGGCTACACCGAAGTCGTCCACGGGTCGAGCCACATCCAGGCGGTCGGCTGGACCGCCGGCCACTGCCCCGAGGCGCGGACCCTCCTGTCGTACTCCCAGTCCTCCAACCCCCGCTCGCCGCACTACAGCGACCAGACGAAGCTGTACGCGAAGGAGCGCTGGGTGACCTCGCGCTTCTGCGAGAAGGACATCCTCGGCGACCCGGCACTTGAGGTGGTGCGGGTGCGCGAGCGCCACTAGAACTGTCGTGGGGGGGCGGGGCGAAGATAGCCCTCCCCCGTACCCCACACCTCACAGCACCCGTTCCCGGCCCTCCCAGTACGGCTCGCGCAGTCGCCGCTTGTACAGCTTGCCGTTGGGGTCGCGCGGCATCGTCTCGATGAAGTCGACGCTCTTGGGCCGCTTGTAGCCCGCGAGCCGCTGCTCGCAGTGGCCGAGGATCTCGGCGGCGAGCGCGTCGTCGGCGCTCCTGCCTTCGGCGACCTCGACGACCGCCTTGACCTCCTCGCCCCACTCGTCGTGCGGAATCCCGAACGCGGCGGCGTCGGCGACCGCGGGGTGGGTGAGCAGCGCGGACTCTATCTCGGCGGGGTAGATGTTGACCCCGCCCGAGATGATCATGTCGATCTTGCGGTCGCGCAGGAAGAGGTAGCCGTCCTCGTCGAGGAGACCGAGGTCGCCGACGGTGAAGAAGTCGCCGATGCGGTTCTTCTCCGTCTTCGCCTCGTCCTTGTGGTACGAGAAGCCGCCGGTGGACATCTTCATGTAGACGGTGCCGAGTTCACCGGGCGGCAGGCGGTTCCCTTCGTCGTCGAAGACGGCCAGCTCGCTGATGGGCCAGGCCTTTCCGACCGTGCCGGGCTTCTTCAGCCAGTCCTGTGCGGTGGCGAACGCGCCGCCGCCCTCGCTGGCCGCGTAGTACTCCTCGACGCACTCGCCCCACCACTCGATCATGGCGCGCTTCACATGGTCGGGGCAGGGGGCGGCGCCGTGGATGGCGTGCCGCATCGAGGACACGTCGTACGCGGCCCTCGTGGCGTCCGGCAGCGCGAGCAGTCGGTGGAACTGGGTCGGGACCATGTGGGTGTGCGTGCACTTGTGGGCGTCGATGAGGCGCAGCATCTCCTGCGGCGTCCACTTGTCCATGAGGACCAGCGGGTGGCCGATGTGCAGGGCGGCGCCCGCGAACTGGAGGACCGCCGTGTGGTAGAGCGGCGAGCAGACCAGATGAACGTTGCCGTCGAAGGGCTTGATCCCGAAGATGCCGAGGAAGCCGCCGAGGTAGGACTCCTCGGGCAGCTTGCCCGACAGGGGGCGGCGGATGCCGCGCGGGCGGCCGGTCGTGCCCGAGGTGTAGTTCATGACCCAGCCGAGCGTGCGGTCGGCGGGGGGTGAATCGGGCTGCCCGTCGAGGAGTTGGGCGTAGGCGCGGAAGCCGGGCACGTTTCCGACGGCGTAGCGATGGCTCGCCGGGAGGCCCGCCTCGTCGGCCGCCGCCACCGCGGCGTCGGCGAACCTCTCGTGGGCGATGAGCACCTTGGCGCCGGAGTCGGCGACGATCCAGGCGATCTCGGGGCCGACCAGGTGGTGGTTGACGGGGACGAGGTAGAAGCCCGCCTGGGACGCGGCGAGATACGCGGTGAGGAACTCCACGCCGTTGGGCAGCACCACGGCGAACGCGTCACCGCGTTCCAGGCCCGCGGCGCGCAGCCCGCGCACCAGCCGGTTGACGTCGCCGTGCAGCCGGCGGGCCGTCCACTCCTCGCCGCCCGGCGCCACGAGGACGGTGCGGCCCGGGTCGGCCGACGCCTGGGCCCAGAATCCATTCGGGGGTGTGCTCACGACTGCCTTCCCCTTCCCGCGATACGGATGACCCGGTCGACGGCGCGCTCGAAACCGCGCGTCAGATCGTCGAAGACGGCCTGGACGCTGCGTTCGCTGTTCATCCGGCCGACGATCTGCCCGACCGGGGTGCCGAGCAGCTCCTGCACCTCGTACTTCTGGATGCGCGAGACGGCCTCGGCGACCAGCAGCCCCTGCAGCGGCATCGGCAGCGTGCCGGGGCCCTGCGGGTCGTCCCAGGCGTCGGTCCACTCCGTACGCAACTGGCGTGCGGGCTTGCCCGTGAGAGCACGCGAGCGGACCGTGTCACCGGAACCGGCCGCGAGGAGTTTCCGGGTCAGAGCGGGCGAGTGCAGGTCGGCCTCCGTAGTGGTGAGCCACAGCGACCCGAGCCACACGCCCTGCGCGCCGAGCGCGAGCGCGGCCGCGATCTGCTGTCCGCTGCCGATGCCCCCGGCGGCGAGCACCGGCAGCGGCGCGACGGCGTCGACGGCTTCGGGGGTGAGCACCATGGAGGCGATCTCACCGGTGTGACCGCCCGCCTCGTACCCCTGGGCGACCACGACATCGATGCCCGCATCCGCGTGCTTGCGGGCGTGCCGGGCACTGCCCGCGAGGGCCGCGACGAGGACGTCGTGGTCGTGGGCGCGCCGGATGACGTCGGCCGGGGGTGAACCGAGCGCGTTGGCGAGGAGTTTGATCGGGTGGTCGAAGGCGACGTCCAGCTGGTTGCGGGCGACCTGCTCCATCCAGCCGGTGATGCGCCAGCCCGACGCCTCGCCCTCGGCGAGTTCGGGCACGCCGTGCCTGGCGAGGGTGTCCCGCA
This sequence comes from Streptomyces sp. NPDC058308, assembly GCF_042880275.1. Classification (NCBI taxonomy): domain Bacteria; kingdom Bacillati; phylum Actinomycetota; class Actinomycetes; order Kitasatosporales; family Streptomycetaceae; genus Streptomyces; species Streptomyces sp. NPDC058308. The sequence continues at coordinate 143,348 of NZ_JBHVZA010000009.1, read as the reverse complement.
CGAACTGCCGGTGGCTCTCCGGAATCATCGCCTCTACGTCGGCCTCCGTGACGCCCTCGACCTTCTTGGCGGGCATGACGACATCGAGCCCGTAGGGCTTCCCGTCGATGTGCTTCTCCATCCAGTCGAGGTCCCTGGCCAGCTCGTCGGGCGCCGTGTAGCGGACCGCGCCGAGCACCCCGAATCCGCCCGCCCTGCTGATGGCGGCGGCCACCGCGGGGAACGGCGTGAAACCGAAGATGGCGTGCTCGACTCCCAGTCTCCTGCTCAACTCCGTCTGCATGGGCGCAGGATGCCGCAGCGGCCCGGACGAGGGAAGAGATTTTCTGATGCGGTGTCAGATCCACTCGGTTTCACCGGAGCATGGGACTACCGGATCGTCTTCACCTTCACTCCCGGGCCAGCACCACGACCGCATTGTGCCCGCCGAAGCCGAACGAGTTGCTGACGGCGATGTCCGAGGACAGGGGCCGGGCGCGGTCGGCGACCACGTCGATGTCGAGGGCCGGGTCCGGGTCGGCCAGCCCGGCCGTGGGCGGGACGAGGTTCTCGCGGAGTGCGAGGACCGTCAGCGCGGCCTCGACCGCGCCGGCCGCGCCGAGCGTGTGGCCCAGGCTGCCCTTGGCCGAGGTGACGGGCGGCCGGTGCGGGAGGACGCGGGCCAGGAGCGCCGCCTCCATCGCGTCGCCGCGCGGTGTCGACGTGCCGTGTGCGTTGACGTGACCGACGTCGGCGGGGGCGACGCCCGCCTCGGCGAGCGCGGCACGCAGGGCCCGCTCGGCGTGGCGGCCCTCGGGGTGCGGGGCCACGAGGTGATGGGCGTCGCTGCTCGCCCCGTATCCGATGAGCCGGGCGAGCCCGGGCGCCGAGCGGGCGGCCGCGTGCGCGGGGCGCTCCAGGACCAGGGCGCCCGCGCCCTCGGCGATGACGAAGCCGTCGCGGGCCCGGTCGAACGGGCGCGAGCACCGGTCGGACAGCGCGCGGAGCTGGGCGAAGCCGGTCACGACGAGAGGGGTGACGGCCGCGTCGGCGCCGATGACCACGGCGATGTCGCACTGGCCGGAGGCGAGCAGGTCACGGGCCGTACCGAGGGCGGTGGCCCCCGAGGCGCACGCGGTCGCGACGTTCAGGGCCGGCCCGGTCACGCCGAGGTGCAGGGCGATGGCGGCGCACACCATGTTGGGCAGGTAGCCGGTCAGGAAGTACGGGGAGACACGCTCCGGGCCGTCCGACGCGAGGCGCGAGGCGGCGGTCCGCTGGGTGTGCATCCCGCCGAAGGAGCAGCCGGTGACGACGGCGACGCGGGTCGGATCCCACTCCGCCGGGTCGAGCTTGGCGGCGTCCAGGGCCTGGGCGACGGCTGCCAGGCCCATACGGGCCGCGGGATCGAGGTGCGCGGCGCCGGGCTGCCGGGGGCGCAGCCCGTCCACTCCGTCGACGCGGCAGCTCAGGGAGACCGGCAGCTCCCGAAGTTCCGGGTCGGGCCTGGCACTCGCGCGCCCCGCACGGACCGCGGCCCAGGTACTGTCCGTGTCGTGCCCTGCCGCGGTCACCAGGCCGAGGCCGGTCACCGCGGCGGTGGCGTCCCGCGTCATCCGGCGCGGCGCTCGTCGACGCGGGCGGTGAACTCGGCGAAGGTGATCTCCCGCAGCTCGTCCTCGGTGGCGTCGACACCCAGTTCATCCTTGAGCGTGATGGCCATCTCGACGACCATCAGCGAGTCGACGAGCAGTTCGGTCATACGCGCGTCGGGGCGCACGGCGGCCGGGGCGACGTCGAACCTGTCGATGAGCAGGCCGGTGATCAGATCCGCGGTCGCGGGTGACGCAGAGATACTCATGGCGGGCCTTTCCTGAGCGGCACCCGGAAATCGGGCGCTAGGAAGAGAGACCACCCCAATGGCACCTTTAGTCTTGCGGTAACCCATTTTCATCTGAAAGTGGGACCTTATGACCGAAGCGAATGCGGGACCGCGGAACGACGCCTCGACCGGCCCGCTGGACGACCTCGGCATCGACCTGTTGGACGGCGTACTGGGGTGGCTCGCCGACGACTACCTCCGCGTCGAGGTGTCGGGCCTGGAGAACATCCCGCGCTCGGGGCCCGCACTCGTGGTCGCCAACCACTCCGGCGCCTGGGGCCTCGACGCATTCGTCCTGCACAAGCTCCTGCACCGGGAACTGCGCAGACCGGTGCACGTCTACGCCGACCCCGTGGTCCTCCGTCTGCCGACCCTGGCCGCTTACGCCCGACGGCACTCCATCTTCACCGACGATCCGACGCTGGGCCGGGACCGGTTGGCGGCGGGGCACCTCGTCGCCGTGTTCCCCGAAGGGCTCGACGGGGTCGCCAAGCACTTCTCGCAGCGCTACCGGCTGCGCCCCTTCAGCCCCGGCTTCGCGGTCACCGCGGTACGGACCGGCGTACCGGTGGTGCCCGTGTCGATCGTGGGTGCCGAGGAGACGTACCCGAAACTCGGCGAGATCCGGACGCTGGCCCGGCGGTTCGGCCTGCCGTACTTCCCGGTGACCACTCCGCTGCCGCTGCCCTTCAAGTGGCGGATCAGCATCGGCCAACCGATCCCGGCCCCGGCCGGAGCCGCGTCCTTCGCCACCCGGTCGGCGGCCGCGCGGCAGCTGTGCGACGAGGCGTGGTTCACGGTCCAGGGCATGGTCGACCGGGACCGGCGCCGCAGGGCGACGCCGTTCTGGTAGACGTCAAAGACAGGCTCTCAGTTGGCGAGCCATTCGGCGGCCCGGCGGGCGTCGGCGGCCGCCCGGGTGCAGCGCTCGGCGTGGGCGAGGAGCGTCATCCGGCACTGTTCACCGAACGCGTCATGGTTCCAGCCGGACTGCCGTGCGCAGTCGGTGAGTTTCCTGGCGTGCTCCTCCAGGCTGCAGGCGCCTGCCTCGGTGAACGCGGCGTAGTGGGCGGGACTCTGTCCGGCCGCGGGCGCCACGTACCCGTCGGCCACGGGGCGGGCGGCCAGGTCGGCCGCCGCGTGCGCGTCGTCCGCGAGGGCGAGGCGGAGGGACGCGGCGGGCAGGTCGGCCGGCAGCGCGTCGGGGGTGAGGTGCGGGGCGAGGACGACCGGTTCTCCGTGCCGGGTGAGGGCGCGGACGAGTTCGGTGGCGGTGAGAACGGCGAGTTCGGCGGCGGCGCACGGTCCCGGCGCCGCGCACAGAGAGGCCGAGGGGTCGTGGCTGCCGTGCCCCTGCGCCTCTTCCAGGTCGCGCAGCCAGGCGGTCGCGCACAGGATCTCGGTGCCGGCGTCGACCGCCGTGCCGTGCCAGGTGAAGGGGGCGCGGACCTCGTGCAGGCTGGCCGCCAGCGGCGGATAGCGGCGCAGTGCCTCGCCCACGGCCCGCTCGGTGCGGTCGGTGGCGGGCATCAGCGGCTGCACCGTCAGCAGCGCGAGGGCCTGCGGCACGGTGTCGGCGAGGGCCCGGGTGAGGGTCTCCAGCACGTGCTCGACCACGGCGTCCCTGGTGTCCTCGGCGATGGCGCCCCTGGTGTCCTCGACGGCGGCGTCCCTGGTGTCGTCGGCGACCTCGTCGCGGACCGACCCGGCGAGTCCGGCCGGGTGCGCGGCGTGGACGTACGCGTCGAGACGCCGGCGCAGCGCGGCGGCACGGGCCGCGTACTCGGTGCTGTCGTCCGCCTGGGCGACGGCTTCGAGGATGGCGCTGATCAGGCTGTCGTCGGCGGCGTCGTCCCCGAGGACGATCCGCCGGGCGAGGCGCGCCGTGAGCGCACACCAGTCGTCGCGGGCGACGCCGCCGTCCGTGCGGCGCGCCGCGTAGATCTCGGCGGCCTCCCGGGCGACGGCTTCCCGCACCTGGGCGCGCACCGCGCCCAGGGCGACGGGCAGCGCCGCGTGCGGTGTCACCCGCAGGCGGCGCCCCTGTGCGGTGAGGGCGGTGACGGTGCCCCGGGCCCCGGCTTCTTCGGCCCGGTCGATCAGGCCCGTGGCGTCGTCGGCGTTCAGCGGCATCAGGAAGGTGCCGAAGGCGGTGCGCAGCCGGGTCGGCCGCCCGCCCGCGGTGCGCCGCAACTGGGCCAGGACCTGCCGGGTCAGGTGCTGCCGGGTGAACGGTTTGAGTCCGAGGGCGCGTGCCGGGGCGTCGATCCAGGACACGCGCTGTGCCGCGAGCGCGGCGCTGATCAGGGCGCTCTCCAGGGGCCAGGCCTTTGGCGGGCGGCGGGCAGCGGTCGTGGTGTCACTGGCGTTCATCGCCGGTCTCCCTCGGAGGGTCTGCTGGCCCGCGACGTCACTTGTCGCGCACCAGGTAGGGCTGGTTGCCGACGATCTCGCCGTCGTAGCGGGTGATGAGCTCGTTGACGCGGTCGCGATACGGCACCTCGCCTCTGCGCAGGGTGTCGGCGTACGCCTGCGGGGCGTGCGAGAGCGGGTAGTCGTACGTCTCGTCCAGCCAGGTGCACTCGACCCAGCTGGCCGGGGTGTCGTTCGCGGAGGCCGGGCCGCGCCCGTCGAGGCCGGGGATCACGTCGTGTTCGTTGACGAGGCTGATCACCTGCGTGGTGGGGTCGACGGGACGTTTGGTGTCGATGGGCGAGCCGACGGCGAGCACATGGGTGAGCCGGTAGGTGGACACGAAGTCCAGGTCGCAGGCCAGGTTCATGGCGGTGATGCCGCCGAGGCTGTGCCCGACGATCATCAGCTCGGCGCCCTCGGGCACGCCCGCGCGCACCAGCATCTGCCGGGCGGAGCGGCTGTACGTGGTGTCGGTGCGCAGCAGCGCGTCGAACGCTCCGACGAGATCCTGCGGGGTGCCGTTGTTCAGCCGTCCGAAGCTGGTGCCGGGCAGCAGCAGTACGTACCGCGTGGCGCCGTCCGTGCAGTCGACCCGCCGCAGCAGGGCGAGCCCGTGGTTGCCGAGAGCGGAGATGTCGTCGATGTAGCGGACGACGTCGTTGCCGGACCGGGCCAGGACGCGGGCCAGCATCGCGTCGGCGTCGCAGCGCTCGGCCCGCCCGGGGCCCGGGTTGAGGTGCCGGATCAGGATCGAGGGCAGGCCGAACAGCGGGTCGGTGGTGGGCACTCCGCCGGTCAGGGTGACCCAGGCGAAGCTGTCGTTGGTCGGGTTCTCGTCGAGCAGTCCGGCCAGCGCGAGCAGCTCCATGACCACGGGGCTGATGGTGGTCAGGGTGCGGGTGACGCCGAGGAGGTCCACCAACTCCCGCGCGGCGCGCAGCGCTTCGATTCTGCGCCCCGCGACGACGGCGTTGGTGAGCCGCTTGGCGAGCGGCGCCGCGAGGCTCGGGTGTTCACGGGCGGCGGCCTCGATGCGCATCGCGAAGGCGTCCACGGCCATGGCGACGCAGGCGGGCCGCCGGCGCGCCACGGCTCCCAGGGACCGGACTGTCTCACCGACCAGGCCGCCGTTGGCGGCGAGCCCGAGCCCCGCGGGGTTGGACATCGCGCGGGCCGCGGACAGCGCGGTGCCCAGAGCCCAGGCGGGGCGCCGCAGCGCCTGCATACCGACCCGCCAGCTCGCGCCCGCCACGGTGAGTTCGGCGCCGGTCCTGCGAGCGGCGAGTGCGGCGTCCGCGAGCAGGATCGAGGCCGCGATCAGCAGCTCGGGATCGGTCTGCTCCAGCTGGTCCCGCCGTACGGGATGCTGCCTCCGTACGAGGTGCTCCTGCCGTACGGGTTCTTCTCCCCGTACGGGGGTCGCCTCGCCGACCGCGTCGGCTGCCCGGGCTGTCATCCCCGCCACCTCTTCCCTGAGGGTCACTCCCAGCAGTAGACCTGCCCCCGTGCCGGTCGGCAGGGCCGCTGCCGCCGCTCAGGTGAATCACCGAGCGTGCGCGCGTGCCGGGGTCGACGGCCGGGACGTCCCGTACCAGCATCCCGGTGTGATCATCGGGAGAGTGGGCGCGGGATCGGCCCGGGCGCGGTGGCTGCTGGTCGTCCTTCTCCTGACCGGCGGCTGCTGGTCGGCCGCCGGGCCCTCCGCCGCCGACGGCCCCACGGCGAACGGACTCGCCCTGGAGGTCACGGTCAACACCCGCCCCGGTCTCGGCGCCCTCGATCCCGGCATCCGGACCGGTGCCGCGGTCGTGAAGTCGTACCGGCTGATCAACCGCGGTGGCGCCGACCTGCACGACGTACGGGTGCGGGACCCCGCCATGCCCGGCGCCGCGATCCGCTGCCCGGGCGGTCTCGACCGCGTGCCGATGCTGACGGGACTGCGCTCGGCCCAGTGCACGGCGACCGCGGCCGCGCGTCCGGGCTCCTGGGTCGGGGACGTACGGGCGGTCGGACAGCAGCCCTACCTGCGCGCGGTGGTGCAGGCGACCGCACGCTCGGGATACGCCGGGGTCGGCGCGTCCCTGGGCCTGACGGAGGCGGTGGTCGTCACGGGACCGGATCGGGCGGAGGTCCGCTACGTCGTGGCCAACCACGGCAACAAGCCCGTCCACGGCGTACATGTCACGGACCCGGCGCTGCCCGCGGAGCGGATCGGCTGTGCGGGGGCCGCGCAGCCGGTCGTGGCCCATCTCGCCCCGGGCGCGCGGGCCACGTGTGTCGCCGTGGTGCGACGCGCGCCCGGTACCTACGAGAGCCGGGGGCAGGCCGACGGCAGCGACCTGCTCCGCACCCTCGACGCCCGCGGCGGTGCCGTGGCACCCCCGCGGCTGACGGCACGTTCCTCGGCGCGGTTCACGCTCCGCGCGCCGCCGCCCGTCGTTCGCGCGCCGCAGCCTCTCCGGCCGGCGGCCGTGGCACCGCGGCGCCCACCCGCCGTGCCGCCCCCGGTACGGCCACGCGTGGCACCACCGCTTCCCGGACCTCCTCTCATCACCCTTTTCCCCCTGCCACCGCCTCCGCCGGGCATCGCGGCGCCGGTGATCGGTCCGATCGGGCCCGCTCCGCCGCCCGGGCCGGGACTGGCTCCGGGGGTGGTCTTGCCGGGCGCGGTTCCCCTGGGTGCGGTCCCGCCGGGCGCGGTGCCACCGGGCGCCGTGCCACCGGGCGTGGCCCCACTGGGCGCAGTTCCGCCAGGCGCGGTCCCACCGGGCGCAGTTCCCCCGGGGGCAGTCCCCCCGGGCGCGGTCCCACCGGGCGCGGTCCCACCGGGCGTAGTCCCACCAGGCGTAGTTCCACCAGGCGTAGTCCCCCCGGGCGTGGCCCAAAAGCCGGTTCGGCCGCCGAAGAAGAACGAGTCACTTACCCAACGGCAAACCGAGCCACGGCGCTCCCTGGCCAGCCGCTTCATCCGGCGGGACCGTACCCCCACAGGACTGGGCATGCTGGCCGCCCTGTTCCTCATCCTCCTCCCCGCAGCCATCGCGGCCGCCGTGTTCGGCTCCCGCAGACTCTGACCGTGCCGCAACGAATCGGGACCGCCCATGATCGAGAGTTTCGCCATCGTCCTGGGCGTCGCCCTGCTCGCCGCGGCGGCCGTCCTGCTCAAACACAAGTTCTGGCCGTTGCGACCGGACGAGGAACCCCGCGAGGACGTCGCCGAGTACATCTCGATGATGGTCAGCGTCCTGTACGCCCTCGTCCTGGGCCTCGCCCTGGTGTCGGTGTGGGACGCCCGCTCGGGCGCCGAGGATCACGCCGCCACCGAGGCCAGTGCCGCGCACCAGATCCATCTGCTCGCGGCGGGCCTGCCCGCCGGGCAGGCCGACCGGATGCGCGGCGAGATCGAGTCGTACATCCGGCACGTCACCGAAACGGAGTGGCCCGCCATGGCCGAGCGCGCCCCGCTCGGCACGACGGGCTGGCAGCTGCTCGACAAGGTGCGCGCGACGGGTCAGGTGCCGGCCGATGCCACTCCGGCCCAGCAGGCGACGGCCCAGGAGACGCTGGCCCAGCTGAGCACGCTGGACGAGGCGCGCCGCGGACGTGAGGCCGACTCCACGGAACAGCTGTCGCCGGTGATCTGGTTCGGTCTGATCGTCGGCGGCGTCCTCACCATCGCCTTCATGTTCATGTTCGGCGTGCAGCGCAGCTTCACCCACGTCGTGATGGTGATGGGCCTGTCCGGCCTGATCGCCTTCACGGTCCTCCTCATCTACCAACTGGACAGCCCCTTCGACGGCTTGTTCTCCGTGGACGCGACCCCGTTCACGCGCTACTTCTGACCGGCCTCCGGCTCCAGCACCGCCATCGCGGCGTTGTGACCGGGGATGCCGCTGACGCCGCCGCCGCGCACCGCGCCCGCGCCGCACAGCAGGACGTTGGCGTGCGAGGTCTCCACGCCCCAACGGCCGGTGCCCTCTTGGGCGTAGGGGAAGGCGAGGTCGCGGTGGAAGATGTTGCCGCCGGGCAGTCGGAGCTCCCGCTCCAGGTCCAGCGGGGTCTTCGCCTCGATGCAGGGGCGGCCCTGCGCGTCGAGGGCCAGGCAGTCGGCGATCGGCTCGTCGAGGTGCGCGTCGAGCTGGGCGAGGGTGGACTTCAGGAGTTCGGCGCGCGCGGTGTCGTGGTCGTCGGCGAACAGCCGTGCCGGTGTGTGCAGACCGAAGAGGGTGAGGGTCTGGCAGCCGCGTTCGACGAGGTCGGGCCCGAGGATGGTGGGGTCGGTGAGCGAGTGGCAGTAGATCTCGGAGGGCGGCGCGGTGGGCAGCGTGCCGGCGGCGGCCTGGGCGTACGCGGTCGCCAACTCCTCGTACCCCTCAGCGATGTGGAAGGTCCCTGCGAAGGCCTCGCGCGGGTCGACGGACGTGTCGCGCAGGCGCGGCAGCCGGTCGAGCAGCATGTTGACCTTGAACTGGGCGCCTTCGGCGGGCTCGGGCGCCTCGTCGCCGAGGAGCCCGGCGAGGCCCTCCGGTGAGGCGTTGACCAGGACGTGTCGTGCGGAGGCGGTGTGTTCGGCGCCCTCGGTCCGGTACGTCACTTCGGCGCGCCGCCCATCCGTCTCGATCCCCGTGACCTCGCACCCGGTGCGCAGCCGCGCGCCCGACATCCGCGCCGAGTCGGCGATGGCGGAAGTGAGGGCGCCCATGCCGCCGACGGGCACGTTCCAGTCGCCGGTGCCGCCGCCGATGACGTGGTAGAGGAAGCAGCGGTTCTGGCGCAGGGACGGGTCGTGGGCGTCGGCGAACGTGCCGATGAGGGCGTCCGTGAGGACGACGCCGCGCACCAGGTCGTCGGCGAAGCGGTCCTCGATCGCGGTGCCGATGGGCTCTTCGAAGAGGGTGCGCCACGCGGTGTCGTCGTCGACGCGGGCGCGCAGTTCGGTGCGGCTCGGCAGGGGTTCGGTGAGCGTGGGGAAGACGCGGCGGGCGACTTCGCCGGTCATGGCGTAGAACTCGCGCCAGGCGTCGTATTCGCGCTGTCCGCCGGTGAGCCGTGCGAAGGCCTGCCTGGTGCGGGCCTCGCCGCCCCCGACGAGGAGGCCGGTGGGGCGTCCGTCGCGCTCGGCCGGGGTGTAGGAGGACACGGTGCGGGTGCGCACCCTGAAGTTCAGGTCGAGGTCCCGGACGATCTTCTTGGGCAGCAGGCTGACGAGGTACGAGTAGCGGGAGAGCCGCGCGTCGACCCCGGCGAAGGGCCTGCTGGAGACGGCGGCGCCACCGGTCGCGCCGAGCCGTTCGAGGAGCAGCACGGACCGCCCGGCGCGGGCGAGATAGGCGGCGGCGACCAGGCCGTTGTGGCCGCCGCCGACGACGACGGCGTCGTACGCATCACGATCGGGCATGGCTCTTCCTAGCACGGAGGGCCGGGAGTCGGGAGGCGCGTGCCGGGGCAGGCGTGGCGATCATGGCCGGGCCCGACGGCCCGGCCGCCCGTTCAGTGCCCCCCGGTGGCCCACTGCTGGCGGAGCGCCGCCACCCGGCGGTAGAGCTCGACGGCCTCCGTGCCGCGGCCCAGTTGTTCCAGGCAGTGCGCCTCGTCGTTGCGGCTCGCGAGGGCATCGGGGTGGTCCGCGCCGAGCACCTGCTCGCGGGCCGCGGCGACCTTGCGGTATTCGGTGAGCGCGTCGGCCCAGCGCCCGAGCCAGCCGAGGCCGACGGCGACCTCGCGGCGGCTCACCAGTGTGTCGGGGTGGTCGGCGCCGAGCACCCGCTCCCGGATGGCGCACACGTCCCGGGCCTCCGCGAGCGCTTCCTCCCAGCGGCTCTGCCGTCCCAGGTTCACGCCGAGACCGTGCCGGGCCCGCAGCGTCTCGGGGTCGGCGGGGCCGTTGACGCGCGTGCGGTCGTCGATCAGGTCGCGGTACAGCTCCAGCGCCTCCCCGCTGCGGCCGAGCCTGCCGAGGCTGATGCCGACCTCGTAGCGGGCGGCGAGCGTGTCGGGGTGATCGGCGCCGAGGGCCCGCGCCCGTGCGTCGGCGACTTCGCGGTAGGTCTGCAGGGCCTCGGGCCAGCGCCCCAACTGCCCGAGCGCGTATGCCACTTCGTAGCGTGTGACGAGCGTGTCGGGGTGGGCCGGGCCGAGCACCCTGGCGCGCGCCGCGGCCACCGCATCGGCCAGCCGGTAGGAGTCCTCCAGGCGGCCGAGGCGGCTCAGGTTGTAGGCGAGGTTGTGGCGGCAGCGCAGCGTGTCCGGGTGGTCGGGGCCCGCCGTGCGCTCACGGGCGGCGAGCACCGCGGTGTACGTCTGGTGGGCCTCGAAGTGCCGGCCGAGCTGACCCAGTACGTACGCCATCTCCTGGCGGGCGGCGAGCGTCTCGGGGTGCTCGGCGCCGAGCATGCGCTCCCTGCCCTGGGCGACGCGGCCGTACTCGCGCAGCGCGTCGGCGGCCCGGCCGGTGCGGGAGAGCGTGAAGCCGACCTCGTACCGGCTGGCGAGCGTGTCGGGGTGGTCGGGGCCGAGGGCGTGCTCGCGCTCGGCGGCGACGGCGCGGTGCACCTCGCCCGCCTCGGCCCAGCGGCCGAGGCGTCCCAGGCTGAGTCCCGCGTTGTGGCGGCTGGTGAGGGTGGCGACCACTTCCGGCGGCGGCTCGGGCCGTTCGGGGTGGCGCGGGGCCGCGGAGCGGCGCGCGTCGACCCGCGGGATCCACTCGCCGGTCAGGCCCGCGGCCGCGTCGGGCGGGGTGGTGCGCAGGACGGACGCACCGCTCGCCTTGTGCCCGGTGGTCATGCCGCGGGTCCAGGAAGGCAGCCGGGGCTCGTGGGACGGCAGAGGCTCGGGGTGGCGTCCGGCCGGTGCGGCGGTGGTCGGGGCGTACGGCAGGCAGGCGCGGCCCGCGGCTATGCGGCGGCCCAGCTCCCGCGCGTCGTGCGGGCGGTCGCCGGGCTCCTTGGCGAGCAGGTCGAGGACGATCCGGTCGAAGTACTCGGGCAGTTCGTCGCGGTGCGCGCGGGGCGGTTCGGGCGCGGTGTCGCGGTGCCCGACCAGGACGGCCCAGGCGTCCTCCATGTCGAAGGGCGGGGCGCCGGTGACGATCTCGTAGAGCACACAGCCCAAGGAGTAGAGGTCGCTGCGCTGGTCGACCGGCTCGCCGCTGATCTGCTCGGGCGACATGTAGTGCGGCGTGCCCATCGCGATGCCCGTGCCGGTCAGGCGCGAGGTGAAGCCGATGTCCTCGCCGAGGCGGGCGATGCCGAAGTCGCAGATCTTCACCGTGCCGTCGGCGAGCCGCATGATGTTCGCGGGCTTCAGGTCCCGGTGCACGATGCCCTGTTCGTGGGTGTACGCGAGGGCGGCGGCGACCTGCTCGGCGATCTCCACGACCTCGGCGACCGGCAGGGGGTGCTGCTTGTTGTCCTCCAGGAGCTGGCTGAGGTTGTGGCCTTCGAGGAGCTCCATCACCAGGTACAGCACGCCGTCGTACTCGCCGAAGTCGTGGACGACGGTGACGCCGCGGTGCTGGAGCGCGGCCGCCACGCGCGCCTCGCGGCGGAACCGCTCGCGCAGCACGCGCGTGAAGGACTCCTCGTGCTGGGGCCCCATCGGCTTGAGGCATTTGACGGCGACCTGCCGGCCGAGCGACTCGTCGCGCGCCCGCCACACCTCGCCCATGCCGCCGCGGCCGATGAGATCCAGAAGCCGGTATCGGCTCTGGATCAGCCTGGTGTCCGCCATCTCCTGCTGCCGCCCCCGTTGCCTCGCTGCGTCCTCCCCGGCCCGTCCAGTATGGCGTTCCGTCTGTCGAGTTTGTACGGGGCCGGGCGGCTGCCGGGACCGAGCCTCGCCATGGCGCGCAGGATGTGCTTGGGCGGAAGTTGCCAGCGTACGCGGGTGGGGATGCGGCGCAGGACGCTGCCCGTGAGGGCAAGGCGGCGGGTGACGGTCGTGGGCGGTGGGGCGGCCCTTCCGTACAGCTCGTGGGCGTACGGCGGCAGGGAGGCGTACGCCAGATTCGCCACGCGCCGCCACAGCAGGGCGCGCGCCGGAACGAGCAGCGGGTGCGTGGGCGGGCACCGCAGGAAGTCGTCGACGGCGCGGGCGTCGGTCCCGGCGGCGAGCTCGGGGCGCACCCTCTCGAAGTACGCGGCGAGGTCGGCCGTCGACGCGGGCACCTCGGCGGGGTCGAGCCCCACGAGACGGGCGCTTTGCCGGTGCTCGTCGACATACCGGTCGGCCAGCGCGTCGGTGAGCGGGAACCCCGAACGCCGTACGACGTGGAGGTAGGAGTCGATCTCCGCGCAGTGCACCCAGAGCAGCAGCCCGGGCTCGTCGACGCCGTAGCGCTCCCCCGTCCCCGGGTCGGTCGCCTTGAGCATCCGGTGAATCTTCCGCACCCGGGCACCCGCCTTCTCGGCCACCTCGGTCGTGCCGTAGGTGGTGGTCCCCACGAAGCCGGCGGTCCGCCTGAGACGGCCCCAGGCGTCGTTGCGGAAGTCGGAGTTCTCCATGACACCGCGGACCGCACGCGGATGCAGGGCCTGGAGGTAGAGGGCCCGGATCCCGGCGACCCACATCATGGGATCGGAGTGGACCTGCCAGGTGACCGAGTCCGGCCCGAAGAGCCCGGGGTCGGGCTCGGGCACGGATATGTGCTCGGGCATGGTGCGACCATCTCCTCACGCGGTCGACTGCCCAGATGGGCAAGGCCTCTTCGACCGACGTAGATTGCGTCCGGCCTCAGCTGCCGTCGGTGGCGCCATTGTTGTTCAGCGCGGTGGTGAATGCCTCGATCGTGCGGCGGCGCGCGGTGAGGAAGGCGAGCCAGGAACCGTCCGCGTAGTGGACGCGGAAACGAGCCATGAGCTGGAGGCGGGGGCGGCGCTCCACCTGGGCGGCCCAGGTACGGGGAATCTCCCAGACGGGGGTGCCGTCCAAGTGCCGTACGAGGCCGACCCGCTGGTCCGTCACCCGCATCAGCAGCGCACCGGACGTGGGCGGCATGGCCGCCGCAATGCTCATCGCATCACCGGACTCGGCGCCGAACCGATGCATCAGATGGTCGCCGAGCCTCCCGCCGATCACGCCGGGCTTGACCTTGATGCCTTCAGCACTCTTCACCGGGACGACGATTCCGTGGGCCAGCAGCCGCTCACCCGGCGCCAACTGGCTCAGGGCGGACTTCTGTTGGACGGACAGTACTTCCGGCATGACGATGCTCCCCGTGATCTTCTCGATTCCGCCGGTGATCGTATCGGCCGGAGCCGCCACGGCGGACGGCGCCCCTGCCGCGCTGCCTGGCACCGCACGTCACTTCACCGGCCAGACCCCAGGGCCCTAGCCGTCCCGCAGCCGGAGCGTCGCGCGTCCGGACGACGGGTCCCGCTCGAGGACCACGTACCGGCCCAGGACCGCCAGGGCCACCAGGCAGCCGCCCATTTCCAGGCCCTCCTCCACGAGCGTTCCCAGCATGAGCACGGTGCTGTGGCCGTTCTCCAGTGCCCAGCCGTTGAACGCCTCGGCCAGCAGCGCGCCGCCCAGGTATACCGCCAGTGCGCCAAGCAGTCCGGTCCGCAGGTCGCGCGGGAGTCTGCGGGCCCAGAGGACGGCGCACACCGTGCCCACCGCCGCGAGGAGCGCGCCCGGCAGGACCCAGGCGTGCGTGGGCAGCGCGCCTCCGGCCCACTTCTTCCACGTCCGGCCGACCTCGCCCAGGCGCTCGTGCAACGAGACCGTCTCGTCGATGCTGAGCAGTGCGGTCGCCGCGGCGAGACCCAGCCAGGACAGGCGCCCGGGGCGGGTGCCGCGGCCGCTGAGCAGCGCGGCGGTCAGTGCCATGCCCGTCACGGCCAGCAGCAGCGTGCTGTTCCACCAGGTGGCCAGGTTGGCCTCGACGTCGACGTTCACCAGCCTGCGGATGGCCGGTATGGAGTCGTAACTGTTGTACGCGCGCGTGGCGAGGTCGGCCACGAGCAGGAAGGCGGTGGCGCCTGTGGCGCACCATAAGACGCGGCGGGCCGACGGTCTCGCGAGCTCACCCGCGACGCGGTCGCGCGTTTCGTAATCGGTCATACGCACGAAGGCTAGTGACAGGGAGAGCGGGGGGAGCGACCGGGGCCTCGGGTGACGCGCCGTCAGATTCACGCTAGCGGCGGACTCTTGGCATTCCCAGGCCGATCCACGAGATGATCTCGCGCTGGATCTCGTTGTTGCCCCCGCCGAACGTGAAGATCACGGCCGAGCGGTAGCCGCGCTCCAGATCACCGTGGAGGACCGCGCACGCCGAGCCCTCCTTCAGGGCGCCCGCCGCGCCGACGACCTCCATGAGGCAGGCGTAGGCGTCGCGGCGGGTCTCGGAGCCGTAGACCTTGACGGCGGAGGCGTCCTGCGGGGTGAGGGTGCCTTCGTGGACGGCGTTCACCATCTGCCAGTTGAGGAGTTTCATCGCGTCGAGCTTCGCGTGGGTCGTCGCCAGGCGCCGGCGGACCCAGCCGAGGTCGATGACGCGGCGGCCGTCGGCGAGCTTGGTCTCCATGGCCCAGCGCTGCACGTCGTGGAAGGCCCGGATCGCCATGGTGCCGTGCGCGGCGAGCGTGACGCGCTCGTGGTTGAGCTGGTTGGTGATCAGGCGCCAGCCCTTGTTCTCCGCGCCGACGCGCCGGGAGACGGGGACCCGGACGTTCTCGTAGTAGCTGGCGGTGGTGTCGTGCGAGGCGAGGGTGTTGATGACGGTGCAGGAGTAGCCGGGGTCGCTCGTCGGGACCAGGAGCATCGTGATGCCCTTGTGCGGCGGGACGCCTTCCTCGGTGGCGGCGGTGCGGACCGCGAGCCAGACCCAGTCCGCGGTGTCGCCGTTGGTGGTCCAGATCTTCTGCCCGTTGACCCTGTAGTGGCCGGTCTCCGCGTCGCCCTCCCTGACGGCCTTGGTCTTGAGGGACGCAAGGTCCGTGCCCGCGTCGGGCTCGCTGTACCCGATGGCGAAGTCGAGTTCGCCGGAGAGGATCCGGGGCAGGAAGTAGGCCTTCTGCTCGTCCGTGCCGAACTGCATGATCGTCGGGCCGACGGTGTTGAGGGCCATCAGCGGCAACGGGACGCCCGCCTGGGCCGCCTCGTCGAAGAAGATGAACTGCTCCATGGGCGTGAGCCCGCGCCCGCCGTACTCCTCGGGCCAGCCGACCCCGAGCCACCCGTCCGCCCCGAGCCGCCGGACGGTCTCCCGGTAGAACCGCTTCTGGGCGGCCGGTTCGCCGTACCGCGCATGGGCGTCGTCCGGCACCAGCTCGGCGAAGTAAGCGCGCAGCTCGGTGCGCAACTGCTGCTGCTCAGGCGTGTATTCGAGGTGCACGGCCCCTCCAGGCTCTGCTGGCGCTGCTGGCTTTACTGGCTCTGCTGGTTCTACCGGCGCTGCTGGTTTTACTGGCTCGGTGCTCGTCGTCCCGGATCCGACGGCGCACACAGTAGAACTCGTTGCAGAAATAGGGAATGGCGGCGACGCGGACCTATCGCGGGCGCACGGTCCGGATCAGCAGCAGGGGCAGCAACGCGCACTGCACCGCGACCGCCGCCCAGAAGAAGCCCGCATGACCGGAGCGCTCGGCCAGCGCATAGCCCTCGCCGCCCGCGACGCCGCTGACGAAGGCGCCGATTCCCGCCGCCAGACGCTGGCGGCCGAAGACGACGGCCGGTGCGCGGGAGGACCGGGCCAGGGCTTCCAGGTCGTTCTTGAGGAAGAGGACGACCTCACCGAGACAGATCAGCAGAGCCCCGGCCAGGAGGGCGACAGGATGACCGAGGGCGAGCGCGGCCATGCCGGTGGCCAGCGCGGTGAAGCCGATGCGCAGGGCGCGGAGGTAGGGCACGCGGGCGATCCACTGCGACAGGAGCGGCTGGGTGACCACGAGGAGCAAGGCGTAGAGGGCGAGGACCATGCCGTAGAAGAGCGTCGAGGTCCGGGGGACGACGTAGAGCGCCAGGTAGTGCTGGAAGAACATGAAGACGTACACGCTCAGGACCGTGATCGCGAAGGGCAGGTGGCGCGATACGGCCGGCGCCTCCTCCTGCTGCCCGGGTCCTGGCGGGTCCTCATCCGCCGGTTCCGCAGCCCGGGGTCGTCGCGCGTGGGGTTCCACGGGCAGCAGAGTGTGCCCCGCCGTGACCGCCGCGAACAGCACGGCGACCGCCGTGAAGAGGCCCGTCGAGGCGGTCAGCACGAAGGGGGCGGCGGCGATGGGACCCAGCGCGATGCCCGCGTTGAGGGCCGAGCTGCTCGCGGACAGCAACATCGGGCGCCGCTCCGCCGCCACGCCGTGGACCAAGTACCCCTTGTTGGCGGGCAGATAGAGCGCTGCCCCGCCGGACACGAGGAACAGGGCGGTGACGGCCACACCCGGCCGGTCGAGGCCCGGTACGAACGCCACGAATCCCGCCGTGCGGATCAGCAGGGCGAGCAGCATGGTGCGCCGCAGCCCGATCCGCTCGGCGAGCGCCGCCCCGACGACACCGCCGGAGAACTGCACGAACGAGGCGACCGCAAGCACCACGCCGACCGTGCCGAGCCCCATGCCCAGGCGTTCGTGCAGCAGGACCGACATGAAGGGCAGCACGGCGAAGCTGCCGAGGGGGATCAGGAACGAGCCCGCCAGCAGGATGTACTGCGCGCCGGTGAGCTTGCCGAGCTCATGGAGTCCTGTGGCCCGGCCGGGTCCGCCGGTACTTGTGGTGCGGCCGGGCCCACCGGTGCCCGCGGTGCGGCGCGAGCGTCCCCCGGACCGCTTCCCCGCCGTCGTCATTCCCGGTCGGCGTCGGACACGACGACCGGCCGTATGCTCCCGGCGGCGCTGAGCGCCCGGTGCAGGGCCAGTTCGGCGGTGTCCGCCTCCGTCAGCACGATGCCGGTGCAACCTCGCTGGTCGCTCAGGTGCTCCACGCGTCGGCCGGGAACCGCGGTGGGGTACCACTCGGGTGATCCGGGGAAGTCCCGCAGTCCGTCGAGGCCGGTCCAGCCGGTGAGCGTGCCGGGGCGTTCGGGGTACACGAGCACGAAGCCGGTGGCGGGGCCGCGGTCGGGGCCAAGGCCGGCGACGGCGTCCAGGAGCGCGGGGCGACGGCCGAGCGCCGTGTCGACCATGGCCTCGTAGACGTTCGTGCGCAGGGAGCGGCACAGGGCCTCGCCGACGAGCGCGCCGCCGATGCGACGGTTGATCTCCACCAGTTCCGGTCCGTCCTTGGTGAGGACGAACTCCACGTGTGCGAAGCCGTCGGCGTGCCCGGCAGCGGCCAGCACACGCCCCACCCAGCCCTGGATCAGGGCGGGTTGGGGTTCGGGCAGCGCGACGGGGAAGGCGGCGGCCTCCTCCCGTACGGAGGGCTCCGGCGACATCTGGCGGCTGAGGACGCCCAGCAGCTTCGTCTCGCCCTGCCAGCCGAGGGTCTCCGCGCTGTAGACGGGCCCGGAGAAGAAGCGCTCCGCGAACAGCCGCCCGTTGAAGGCGCGTCGGGACGCCTCCGTCAGGGCGGTGCGGAGTTGTTGTTCGTCGCGTACCGGCCAGACGTTGCGTGAGGAGGTCCCGGAGGAGTCCTTGAGGACGGCGGGGAGGCCGATCTCGCGGAGGATCTCCGCAGCCGCTGACGGGTCGGCGGTAACGGCGCGGGCGCCGCTGCCGCTCAGGCCCCGCTCATACAGGAGGGCGCGCACCCGGCTCTTGTCCCGCAGCTGCCGGACCGCGCTCGGATCGGGTCCCGGCAGGCCGAGTTTGGCCGCGAGGTCGGCGCCCGGGACGCTCCAGGTGTCGGTCGAGTTGATGAGGCCGCGCAGGTCGGGCAGGGCCGCCAGGGCGTCGGCGCAGGCCGCCTCGTCGTGGGTGTCGATGTCGACGATGTCCAGGGCGTCGGCGGGCAGTTGAGCGAGCTCATGGCGGTAGACGTCACGGTCCCCGGTGAGCAGGCACAGCCGGTGCCCCGCCTCGGTGGCCGCCTCGATCAGGCGTCCCAGGCCGAAGGTGAGTGCTTCGAGAGCGGCGATGGTCACGGTGCCTGGTCCTCCTGGGACGGTTCTTGGAAGGGTGTCGGTGCTTCGAAGGAGGGCGCGGCTTGCGCGGGTACGGCGGGGCGGCGTGCGTCGGGTACGTCGTACTGGCGCCGGTTCCACTCCATCGTCGACCAGGGCGGGGCGAGGTCGGCGAGGCCGGTGATCTGATGCGGTTTCAGGGTGCGGGGGTCGAGGGCCTCGTGGTGGCGGGCGAAGACCCGCTCGGTGTAGCGGTGCCCGGTGTCGGCGCCGATGACCAGGTGCGTGCGGTCGGAGTGGCGGGCGGCCTCCCAGCCCGCGACGAGGTGAGCCGCTCCGGTGGACAGGCCCGCGAACACGGCGTGCTCGCGCAGCAGGCCGACGGCCCCGGCCATGGCGTGCCTGAAGTCGAGCCAGTGGAGGGTGTCGTAGAGGTCGTGGCGGACGTTGTCGAACGGGATCGAGCTGCCGATCCCGGCGATGATCGCCTCGGGATCGCTGAACCCCTCGCTGCCGAAGGTGACGCTGCCGAAGGGCTGGACGCCGAGCAGGCGTACGTCACGGCCGGTGCCGCGCAGCGCCTGTACGAGACCGCCGCTGGAGGAGCCCGTGCCCACGGCGCCCACCACGGTCAGGGGTACGCCGGGCAGCGCGCGGTCGACGAGGGCGGCGAACTCGCGGTAGCCGGTGTAGTGGACGGCGTCGTGGTACTGGCGCATCCAGTGCATGCCGGGCCGCTCCGCAAGCAGGGCGCGGACCCGGCGGACCCTGCCCTCCTGGTCGAGCCGCAGGTCTTTCGAGGGCGGCATCTGGTCCACGGTGGCGCCGAGGACCTCCAGTTGGGCGCGCATCGTGGCGTCGACGGTGGTGGAGGCGACGATGTGGCAGTGCAGGCCGTAGCGGTGGCAGGCCATGGCCAGGGCGAGTGCGTAGATGCCGCTCGAACTGTCGACGAGGGTCTGGCCCGGCTTGACGGTGCCGCGGTCCAGCAGTGTGCGGACCGCGCCGAGGGCCGCGTAGACCTTCAGGGTCTCGAAGCGGGCGAGCACGACGTTCTCGGAGAGCCGCAGCAGGTCGGGGGCTTTGATCGCGTCGGTGATGTGCTCGTGGACGGGCGCGGCGGGCGAGGTCTCACCGGCCGGGGCGGCGGTGTGCGCGGCGTGCGTCGGGGTCACGGTCATGGTCGCCGTCACCGCCCGGCCGAGCGCAGGTAGCGGCCGAGCTTCTCGGCGCCTGCGACGTTGCGCGGTCCGCTGACGACGTCACCGTAGGAGAGGACGAGGAAGCGGTTGTTCTTCACTGCCGGTACCGACTTCAGGGCGGGCCGCGACTTGAGGTGGGCGATCTTCTGCGCGGCGGGCTGGTCGGCGTAGTCGACGATCACGATGACCTCGGGCCGCGCCTTGATGACGGGCTCCCAGCCCACCGTGGTCCAGCCCTTGTCGAGGCCGCCGAAGATGTTCCTGCCCCCGGCGGCCGTGATGATGTCGTTCGGCGCGGCGTGCCGGCCCGCGGTGAACGGCTGGTCGGTGCCCGAGTCGTAGACGAACACCTTGGCCGGGTCACCCTTCTGGGGCCACGTCTTCTTCAGCGCGGCGACGCGGCCCCGCAGGCCGGTGACGAGCTCGCGGGCCCGCTTCTCGACGCCGAAGATCCGGCCCAGGTTGTCCAGGTCGGTGTAGAGCGCCTCCAGCGGCGGCACGTCGACGCTCTTGTCGCCGTAGTCCCAGCAGGTCTCGGTGTGCAGGTAGCTGTCGACGCCCACCTTGTCGAGCAGGGCCGGGGTGACACCGCGCTCCTCACTGAATCCGGAATTCCAGCCGGCGAGGACCCAGTCGGCATCGGCGTCGACGACGATCTCCCGGGTGATGCGCTCGGTGCCGAGGCGCTCCACCTTCTTGTAATCCCTGCGCCAGGGCGATCCCTTGATGGCGGGGTCGCCGAGCTTGTTCATGACGTAGCCGCGCATCCGGTCGGCGAGGCCCAGGGCGAACATCTTCTCCGCGCCGCTCACGTCGTAGGCGACCGCGCGCTCGGGACGGGCGTACGTGACGTCCTTGCCGCAGTTGGAGACGGTGACGGTGTCGGGCTTGCTGCCCGCGGCCGGTTCGACCTCGGCGCCACAGCCGGTCAGCAGGAGCCCGGTGGCCAGCAGCCCGGCGGTGAGGGCTCGGGGGAACGGTGGTCTGGTCACGCGTGGGGTCCTTCCGGAAAAGCGTCGGTGGGGGTGGGCGTCCCGGCGGGGGCGGGGGCGGTCGGGGCGAGGTCGTAGAGCAGTTGGGGGATGCCGGTGCGCGGGTGGGGCACGACGTCGGCGTCGACGCCGAACACCTTGCGGACCAGCTCCGAGGTGAGGACCTCGGCGGGGACACCGGAGGCGACCAGGCAGCCCGCGCCGAGCACGGCGATGCGCTCGCAGACCTGGGCCGCGAGGTTGAGGTCGTGCAGGGCGGTGAGCACGGTCAGTCCTGAGCCGCGCAGGAAGGACAGCAGCTCCACCTGGTGCCGTACGTCGAGGTGGTTGGTGGGTTCGTCGAGGACGAGGATGCGGGGCTCCTGGACGAGGGCGCGCGCGACGAGCACGCGCTGCCGCTCGCCCCCGGAGAGGGTGAGCACGCTGCGGTCCGCGAGGTGCGCCACGTCGAGGCGGTCCATCGCCCGGCCGCACAGCTCGCGCTCGCGGGCGGTCAGGGGCTGGTTGCCGTGCGCGTGCGGGGTGCGGCCCAGGGCGACCACCTCCTCGACGGTGAAGTCGAGTTCGGTGTGGCTCTCCTGGGTCAGGGCGGCGATCGAGCGGGCGCTGTCCCGCAGTTTCAGCGACGCCAGGTCGGTGCCGTCGAGCAGCACGGCGCCGGATGTCGGCCGCATCGCCCGGTAGACGCAGCGCAGGGCGGTCGACTTGCCGCTGCCGTTGGGGCCGACGACGCCCACGACGGAGCCGGCGGACACCTCGATGTTCAGCCGGTCCACGAGCACGCGCCCGGCCGCCTCGACCGTCAGGTCACGCAGGGAGAGGACCATCTACCGGCCTCCGAAGAGATAGCCGCGGCGGCGCATCAGCACGATGAACACCGGGACGCCGATGAGCGCGGTGATCACCCCGAGCGGCAGTTCCTCGGGGGCGAAGGCGGTACGGGCCACCAGATCGACCCAGACCATGAAGCAGGCCCCGGCCAGGGGTGCGACCGCGAGCACCCGCCGGTGCGTGGAGCCGACCCAGATCCGCACGACGTGGGGCAGCACGAGGCCGACGAAGCCGACGGCGCCGCTGACGGCGACGATCAGTCCGGTGACGGCGGCGGTGAGCACGAACAGGCGGCGCCGCAGCGTCTCCGCGTCCACGCCGAGGCTGGCCGCGGTCTCGTCGCCGAGCGACAGGACGTCCAGCGACCGGCTCTGCCGCAGCAGCACGACCACCGCGGTCAGAACGGCCGCCGTCACCAGGGGCAGTGACTCCCAGGACGCGGAGCCGAGGCTGCCCAGGAGCCAGAACAGCACGGTCCGCGCGGCCTGCCCGTTCGGGGCGAGGAACACCAGGACGCTCATCAGCGCCTGGAATCCGTACGCGAGCGCCACCCCGGTGAGGACCAGCCGCAGCGGCGTCAGGCCCATCGGGCCGCGCGCGGCCAGATACACCAGCACCGTCGCACCCAGCGCGCCGAGGAACGCGGCGGCCGACAGGGCGTACACCCCGAGCCCCGCGAAGACCCCGAAGACCACGACGGCGGTCGCCCCCACGGAGGCGCCCGACGAGATCCCCAGCACGAACGGGTCCGCGAGAGCGTTGCGCACCAACGCCTGGATGGCGACGCCCACGACGGAGAGCCCGGCTCCCACGACCGCGGCGAGCAGCACCCGCGGGGTGCGCACGTGCCAGACGATGGAGTACCCCGTCACCTCGTCCGCGCCGATGCTGCCCCCGGTGAGCGCCGCGGACAGGAAGTGCACGACGTCGCCCGGCGGTACGACGGTCGGCCCCAGCGCGATGCCGGCCAGGACCGAGAGCACCAGCGTGACGGAGAGCGCCACCAGCGTCGTCAGCAGGCGGCCGCGCCCGGCGGGCCGGTCCTCGGCGCCCTGACGCGTCGCGCCGCGCGGGCGTGCGGCGCGACGCGAAGACGGCGTCACGGGTGCGGCCTCGGTCATGAAGTCCCCTCGTTCACCTGCGCGTTGGCGGTCGGTCCTGGCCGGAACCCGCCCGCTGACCAGTAGTCGGCCGCGACGGCCGCGGAGTTCCCGCGGGTCCGGCGGCGGCTCCTACGGACGGGTGCCGCTCACGATCAGCCGCTTCGAGCGGTTGTCGTACGGGCCGCCGTCGAAGTCGCCGTGGCACCGCACGTCGGTGAACCCGGCCGCCTCGAAGAGCGCGCGGAGCTCGGCCGCGCTGTAGAGGAAGGAGGTGATCGACGCCTCGCGCGCCTCCCCGCCCCGCACCAGCGTCCAGTCGGTGCGCAGCCGGGTCCAGCTGTCCAGGACGGTGTCGCGCTGGATCACGTACGCGCCGCCGTCGAGCTCGACGACCTGGGGCCTGCCGATCCAGCCCGCGAGGACCTCCTTGCCCATGACGTCGACGAGGAGGCGGCCGCCCGGCACGAGCGAGTCGTGGGCGTTGCGCAGCACCCGCTCGTTGTCGAGCGGGTCGTCGAAGTAGCCGAACGAGGTGAAGAGGTTGAGCACCACGTCGTACGACTCCCGCTCGACGTGCGTCATCATGTCCGCGCGCACCAGCCGGACGTCGGCCCCGGCCGCCTCGCACGCGGCCTCGGCCCGCTTCAGCATGGCGGGGCTGAGGTCCACCCCGGTCACCGCGCAGCCGCGCCGGGCGAGCGGCACCAGATACAGGCCGGGCCCGCAGCACAGGTCGAGCACCCGGCTCCCGGCCGGGAAGGCGAGCAGCGGCGACCCGGCGACGAGGCCCTCCACCTCCGCGCGCCTGCGCTCGGAGAACATGGTCTCGGAGAAGTCCGACCAGAACGCGTCGTCCTCGTACCAGTTCATACAGCTGCTACCTCGTTCCGGTGCCGGTGCGTGGGGCCTGTGATGCAGTGGTCGGACGGCCGCCCTGTCTGGTTCCCGTCGAGTTCGCAAAGGCGCGGTCGAGTTCGCGAAGGCGCGCCGGACCACCGGTCCCATGTCCGGATGTGACAGGGAATCGTCATTGCGGCCATGGGTGCGGGCGGTGAGGATGAGGTCATGTCCCTCACACACCGGGTGGTCATCGCGGTCTTCCCCGATGTCGACCTCCTCGACGTCACCGGCCCCGCCGAGGTCTTCGCGCTGGCCAACCGGGAGACCGCGGGCCGCGCCGGGTACCAGGTCCGGCTTGCGGGGCCCGCCGCCGGTGCGGTCCGGACGTCGGCGGGTGTCCGGCTCCTCGCCGATCTCTCCTTCGAGGAGGTCGGTACGGACGTGGACACCCTGCTGGTGCCGGGTGCGGTCGAGATGACGGAGGAGGGGCCACGGGCCCGGGTCGATTCCTCGGTCGTGGCGTGGGTGAAGGCAACCGCCCCGCACGCACGGCGTGTGGCGTCGGTGTGTGTGGGCGCCCATCTGCTGGCCGCCGCGGGGCTGTTGGACGGGAAGACGGCGACCACCCACTGGTCGACCGCCGCCCAGCTCGCCGCCGATCACCCGGGCGTCATGGTGGATCCCGACCCGATCTTCGTCCGCACCGACCGGGGCAGGCTGTGGACCGGCGCCGGGATCAGCGCCTGCCTGGATCTCGCGCTGGCGCTGGTCGCCGAGGACCAGGGCGAACAGACCGCCCTGTCCGTGGCCCGGCAGCTGGTGCTCTACCTCAAACGGCAGGGCGGTCAGAGCCAGTTCTCGGTGCCGCTCAGCCGCGCCGCCACCAGCCGTCGCGACATCGACGAACTGCGGCTGTGGATCGCCGACCACCTCGACGCCGACCTGTCCGCGGGGGCCCTGGCCGCCCGGATGTGCCTGAGCGAGCGGCACTTCGCCCGTGTCTTCACGCAGGAGACGGGCACCAGCCCGGCGTCCTACGTGGAAGCCGCCCGTATCGAGGTCGCCCGCCGGCTCCTTGAGACCACCGACCGACCGCTCGACCGGATCGCGGCGGCGGCCGGGCTCGGCTCGGTGGAGACGCTGCACCGGGCTTTCCGGCGGCAGCTCGCGACCACACCGGTGGCCTACCGCCGCCGCTTCCGCACACAGACCGGCTGACCTGCCCGGTCCGCCTGGACCATGTGACCCACCCGAGTCGTCCGACTCACCCCGGCCACCCTGAGCCACCCGAACTTCCGGCATGCGAGGCACCTGGCGTCGCCATGCCCAACTCCCCTATGAAAGGCACCTCATGAGCACGAACACCCCGTCCAAGTCCCTGCGCGACGTCTTCGGCCTGGACAACCGGCCGCCCCGGCTCGCCGGGTCCGCCCTGATCCTGATCGACTTCCAGAACACCTACCGCACCGGCGTGATGGAGCTGACGGGCGCCGACGAAGCGCTCGCGGCGGGCGCCCGGCTGCTGGCGCGGGCCCGCGCCGAGGGGGTTCCTGTCGTGCACGTCATCAACGACAGCGGCGAGAACACCCCCTACGACATCCGCGCCCACATCGGCGCGATCAGCGACGAGGTCGCCCCGCGGGAGGGCGAGCCCGTCGTCGTCAAAGGGTCCCCCGACTCCTTCCAGGCCACCGACCTGGAGAAGACCCTCGTCGACCTGGGCTTCGCCCCCGGCGGTGACAAGGACCTCGTCCTCGCCGGCTTCATGACCCACATGTGCGTCGCCTTCACCGCGCAGGGGGCGGTCAACCGCGGCTACCGGCCCACCGTCGTGGCCGAGGCCACCGCCACCCGGTCCCTGGCCGCCCCGGACGGCACCGTCCTGTCCGCCGCCACCGTGCAGGCCGCCGCCCTGACCACGATCACCGACCGGTTCGGTCCGGTGGTCCGCACGGTCGAAGACCTGCCTGCCTGAGCACCTGTACTCGGCCGCGTCCGCACCGCCGAGGTGCGGGCGCGGCGCCCTTGGGCGATGTTGAGGAGGCGCCGAACGGCACACTCGGCGATGACGACAGCTCAGGGAGGCAAAGATGGCGCTGCGGCATCGGCTCATCGAGGTGAGCCCGGCGACGGTCTGGACCGTCCTCGCCGACGGCACCAAATACGCCCAATGGGTGGTGGGCACCGCGTCGTCGCGGCCGGTGCGCGGCCAGTGGCCGGACGTCGGCGCGGCGATCGAGTACGAGGTGCGCCTGGGCCCGTTCCGGGCGACCAACGAAACGGTCGTACGCCGCTGCAAGAAAGGGTCCGGCGAGGAACGTTCCGTCCTGGAGCTGGAGGCGAAGGCGGGCGCCCTCGGCACGGCTCGGATCGCGATCGACGTACGCCCTTGGGGAGAGCACACCCTGGTGAGGGTGGACGAGCACCCCCTGCACGGCGCGGCAGGAACCCTGCACAACGCCGGCGTCGAGATGGTGATCCAGCTGCGCCACCGCGCGATGCTCGCCCGCCTCGCCCGCGTGTGCGAGGCAGAGGCGGGCGGTCGGGAATCCGCCACGGACACGGCGGCCGGGCACGGCGCGCCACGGCGTGGAGGCGCGGCGGGCCATGCCTGATGCGGTGGTGATCGGGGCCGGTCCCAACGGACTGGTCGGGGCCAACGTGCTGGCGGACGCCGGGTGGAGCGTCACGGTCCTGGAGGAACAGCCCGAGGCCGGCGGTGCGGTGCGGCACGACCGAGGCGTGCACCCGGACTTCGTCAGCGACCTCTTCAGCTCCTTCTACCCGCTGGCCGCCGCGTCGCCGGTGCTGAAGCAGCTGCGGCTGCACGAGTACGGGCTGCGGTGGAGCCACGCGCCCAAGGTGCTGGCCCACCCCCTCGCCGACGGCCGCTGCGCCGTCCTCGGCCGGCGTCCCGACACCACCGCCGCCTCGCTCGACGCCTTCGCCGCGGGCGACGGAGCGTCCTGGCGGCGCCTGCACGACGTGTGGGAAGGCCTCCGCCCCGACCTGCTGGACGCCTTGTTCACGCCGTTCCCGCCGGTCCGGGCCACCGCGCGCATGGCCCGGCGCCTCAAGCCCGCGGGCGCGCTCCGCCTGGCCCGCTCGCTGGTGCTGCCGGTCCGGCGCCTTGGCGAGGAGGAGTTCGCGGGCGAGGGCGGCCGCCTTCTTCTCGCGGGCAACGCGCTGCACGCCGACCTCGCGCCCGAGGCGGCGGGCAGCGGCGGGTTCGGGTGGCTCATGTCGATGCTGGGCCAGACCTACGGGTTCCCGGTACCGGTCGGCGGGTCCGGCGAGCTGATCAAAGCGCTGGTCGCGCGCTTCGCGGCACGCGGCGGCAGTGTGCGGTGCGGTCACAGGGCGGAGCGGATCGTCGTCCGCGACGGGCGCGCGGTCGCCGTGCGCACCTCGGACGGCGACACCGTGCGCGCCGCGCGCGCCGTCCTCGCGGACGTGTCGGTACCCGCCCTGTACGGCGAACTGGTCGAGGCGGAACACCTGCCGGGGCAGCTCCTGACGGACCTGCGGCGCTTTCAGTGGGACTTCGCCACCTTCAAGGTCGACTGGGCACTCGACGGGCCGGTCCCCTGGCAGGCGGAAGGGGCGGTGGGGGCGGGCACCGTCCATCTGGCCGACGGGGTGGACGAGCTCACCCGGTTCGCCGCACAGCTCGCCATGCACCAGGTGCCTGACCGGCCGTTCCTGCTCTTCGGCCAGATGACGACCTCGGACGCCACCCGCTCGCCGCGGGGCACCGAATCCGCCTGGGCCTACACCCACGTACCGCAGGAGATCCACGCGGACGCCGGTGACGAGGGGATCTCCGGGGCGTGGCGGCCGGGCGAGCAGGAGGCCATGGCCGACCGGGTGGAGCGGCAGGTCGACCGCTTCGCCCCCGGTTTCCGTGCCCTGGTCCGCGCCCGCCGTGTCCTGGCGCCCACCACCCTGGAGTCCCTGGACCGCAATCTGCACGGCGGCGCGCTCAACGGCGGCACGACAGCGCTGCACCAGCAGCTGGTCTTCCGGCCCGCTCCGGGCACCGGCCGCCCGGAGACGCCCGTAGCCGGACTGTTCCTCGCCTCGGCGGGGGCGCATCCCGGCGGCGGCGTGCACGGAGCTCCGGGAGCCAATGCGGCGCGGGCCGCACTGCGCCGCCGGCTGCCGGTACCGCTCGCGGGAGCGCAGCGGCTGCTCACCGGCCGCCGCGGCCGCCCCGGCGGGCCGCCCGCCCCCGTACGGCCCCCAAGGTAGAACGTCGGCATGACGTCTCCCCGGGGAAGCCGGTGGGCCCCGCCGCGACGGGGGAGACACGGCGGGACCCACTCATCGAGTGCCCGCTGAGAACGCCCTCACACCCATGTGTGGTGTTCGAGTGCGGGCCCGCCGTCCAACGGCTCCCGCCAGGCCCACCGGACCGTCCCGCCGCAGGCCCCCGTCGCGGCCCGCCCATCGCCCGGAACCCCGCCCGTGACGGCCGGGAACAAAGGACAGCGGGCCTACGAGAAGGCGTACCGCCGCTGTACCGCGACGACCGGCTCACACTGACCGCAAGGCCGCCGAGGCCTCTCGGTCAGCCCTTCCTCAGGTGATGTCCGTGCCGGTGACGTCCGCTCCGGAGCGTTCCCTGATCGTCTGCACGATCGCCGAGAAATCGCGCTCCGCTCCGCCGTCCGCGGCGAACTCCTCGTACAGTTCGGCCGCGCGCAGGCCGAGCGCGGCGTCCACGCCCGTCGCACGGGCCGCTCCGGCGGCCAGGCCGAGGTCCTTCGCCATGAGGGCGGCCGCGAAGCCCGGACGGTAGCCGCGGTTGGCCGGGCTCGCGGGGACCGGGCCGGGCACCGGGCAGTTGGTGGTGAGCGCCCAGCACTGGCCGGACGCGGTGGAGGCCACGTCGAAGAGCGCCTGCGCGGTCAGCCCCAGGCTCTCGCCGAGCACGAAGGCCTCGCTCACGGCGACCATCGAGACGCCGAGGATCATGTTGTTGCAGATCTTCGCCGCCTGCCCGGCGCCCGCGTCCCCGCAGTGCACGGCGCGCTTCCCCATCACGGCCAGCAGGGGTTCGGCCTGGGCGAACTCCGCCGCGCCGCCGCCCGCCATGAAGGTCAGGGCGCCGGCCTCGGCTCCCACCACACCGCCGGAGACCGGCGCGTCGAGGCCGCGGTGGCCGGCTGCGGCCACCGCCTTGTGCGCGGCGCGGGCGTCCGCGACGTCGATGGTGGAGCAGTCGAGGAACAGCGTGCCCGGAGCCGCCGCCGCGAGCAGCCCCCCGTCCCGGTAGAGCCCGAGGACGTGGCGTCCGGCGGGCAGCATGGTGATGACCACATCGGCGTCGGCCACGGCTTCGACGGCCGAGGCGGCGGGCACCACGCCCCTCGCCGCCGCGGCGGTCAGCGCGTCGGGCGACAGATCGTGACCGATCACGCGGTGCCCGGCAGCGGCCAGGTTCGCGGCCATCGGTCCACCCATGTTGCCGAGTCCGACAAAGGCGATGGTCCTCGCCTCGACTGAGTCGACTGACTCGGCTGACTCGGTGATCTCTGCGCCTTCGGCCCGGTTCACCACGCCACCTCCTGCGTCACGGCGCCGCCGTTCAGCGCGAGTTCACGGTCCCCGAGCGGCGCGAAGAAACGTACGACGTCGTCCGCGGCCACCTCGGCGAGCGTGCCGGGGCTCCAGCGCGGTGTGCGGTCCTTGTCGATGACCTGGGCGCGAATGCCCTCCGCGAGGTCGTGCGAGGTCAGGGCCGCGCACGAGACGCGGTACTCCTGGTCGAGGACGGCCTCCAACGAACCGAGACCCCGTGCGCGCCGCAGCGCCTCCAGGGTCACCTTGAGTGCGGTGGGCGAGCGCCCGAGCAGGGTCTCCGCGGCCTCCTTCGCCGCGCGTGAGCCGTCCGCGCGGAGCCGGTCGACGATCTCCTCCACGGTGTCGGCGGCGTAGCAGTGGTCGATCCACTCGCGCTCGTCGGCCAGTTGAGCGGGCGGCGCGTCCTGGACGTATCGCGGGAGGACGTCTCGTACGGGTGCCTCGGCGAGGTCCGCGATCAGCCGTGGCAGGGCCGACGACGGTACGAAGTGGTCGGCGAGGCCGCACCTGAGCGCGTCCCCGGCCGCCAACTGCGCCCCGGTGAGAGCGAGATGGATGCCGAGACCGCCGGGCGCGAGGCCCAGCAGATAAGTGGCGCCGACGTCGGGCACGAAGCCGATGCCGGTCTCGGGCATCGCCACGCGGGAGCGTTCGGTGACCACGCGCACGTCCGCATGGGCCGAGACGCCGACACCGCCGCCCATCACGATGCCGTCCATGACGGCCACGAATGGCTTCGGGTAGCGCGCGATGCGGGCGTCGAGACGGTACTCGTCGCGCCAGAAGCCCCGGGTGGCCTCCCCCGTCGTCTCCCCGGCCCCGCTGCCCCTCGTCACGTCCTCGTGGATGGACCGGATGTCGCCGCCCGCGCACAGGCCCCGCTCCCCCGCCCCGGTGAGGACGACGGTCTCGACCCCGGAGTCCCGTTCCCAGCCGGCGAGCGCCTGGTCGATGCGGCGCACCATGGTGTGGGTGAGAGCGTTGAGGGCCTTGGGGCGGTTGAGGACCACATGGGCCGCGCGGCCTTCGACGCGCAGCAGCACGGAGTCGTCGGCCGCGCTCATCGGACGGCCTCGGTCAGGCCGCGGGCCACGATCAGGCGCATGATCTCGTTGGTTCCTTCCAGGATCTGGTGGACCCGCAGGTCACGGACGATCTTCTCGATGCCGTACTCGCTCAAGTAGCCGTAGCCGCCGTGGAGTTGGAGCGCCCGGTCGGCCACGGAGTACCCGGTGTCGGTGGCGAACCGCTTGGCCATGGCGCAGAGCTGCGGGGCCCGTGCGTCGCCCCGGTCGAGGGCGTCGGCCGCCTGACGCACCAGCGCGCGGGCGGCCGACAGTTCAGTGGCCATGTCGGCGAGCCGGAACCGCAGCGCCTGGGCGTCCAGGAGGGACGCGCCGAACGCCTCACGGTCGGCGAGGTAGGCCACGCTGCGGTGCAGGGCGCTCTGGGCGCCGCCCAGGGAGCAGGCCGCGATGCCGAGGCGTCCGCCGTTGAGGCCGGACATGGCGATGCGGAAGCCGTCCCCCTCGGCGCCGAGCCGCCGGTCGGCAGGGACACGGACACCGTCGAGGAGCACCTGGCGGGTCGGCTGGGCGTTCCAGCCCATCTTGCGCTCATCGGCGCCGAAGGAGAGGCCGGGGTCGTCCCGTTCGACGACGAACGCGGAGATGCCGTCCGGCCCCTCCTCGCCGGTACGGGCCATGACGACGTACACGTCCGATGCGCCCGCTCCGGAGATGAACTGCTTGACGCCGGTCAGGACGTATCCGTCGCCGTGGCGTTCGGCCCGCGTCCGCAGGGCCGCCGCGTCCGATCCTGCACCCGGTTCGGTGAGGCAGTAGCTGCCCAGGGACGCGGCCGTGCACAGGTCGGGCAGCCAGCGGGCGCGCTGCCCCTCGTCGCCGTACCGGTCGATCATCCAGGCGACCATGTTGTGGATGGAGAGGTAACCCGCGATGGAGGGGCACCCGGTGGCCAGGGCCTCGAACACGAGGGTTCCGTCGGTGCGGCCGAGCCCGGAACCGCCGTGCTCCTCGGATACGTAGACACCACCGAGGCCCAGTTCGGCGGCCTTGCGCAGGACGTCCACAGGGAAGTGTTTGTCGCGGTCCCAGGCGACGGCGTGCGGCGCCAGATACGTGTCGGCGAAGTCGAGTGTGACCTCGGCCAGTGCGAGCTGGTCCTTGGTGAGGGTGGTGGCCATCGATGTCATCGCCGTCATCCCATCGTCGGGATGGTGAAACTCGCGCCCTCCCTGGCCCCGGAGGGCCAGCGCGAGGTGACGGTCTTCGTACGGGTGTAGAAGCGGACGGCGTCGGGGCCGTGCTGGTTGAGATCGCCGAAGCCGGACCGCTTCCAGCCGCCGAAGGTGTGGTAAGCCACCGGGACGGGGATCGGCACGTTGACCCCGACCATGCCCGCGCCGACGCGGCGGGTGAAGTCGCGGGCGGTGTCGCCGTCCCTGGTGAAGAGGGCGACGCCGTTGCCGTAGGGGTGTTCGGTGGGCAGGCGCAGAGCGGTCTCGTAGTCGGCCGCGCGGACCACGCACAGCACCGGGCCGAAGATCTCCTCACGGTAGATCCGCATGCGGGGCGAGACGCGGTCGAAGAGCGTGGCTCCGGCAAAGAAGCCGTTCTCGTGACCGGGCAGCGTGAAGTCCCGTCCGTCCACGACCAGTTCGGCCCCTTCGCTGACGCCGACGTCCACGTAGCGGCGGACCCGGTCGAGCGCGTCGCGGCTCACCAGCGGGCCGAAGTCCGTCCCGGGGTCGTCGGAGCGGCCGATGCGCAGGTCCGCGACGCGTTCCTTGAGCCGGGCGACGAGCGCGTCGGCGGTCCCCTCGCCCACGGGGACGGCGACCGCGATGGCCATGCAACGCTCCCCCGCCGAGCCGTACCCGGCACCGATGAGGGCGTCCACGGCCTGGTCGAGGTCGGCGTCGGGCATGACGATCATGTGGTTCTTGGCGCCGCCGAAGCACTGGGCGCGTTTGCCGTGCGCGGCGGCGGTGGCGTAGATGTGCGCGGCGATCGGCGTGGACCCGACGAAGCCGAGCGCCTGGACCCGGGGGTCCTCCAGGAGGGTGTCGACGGTCTCCTTGCCTCCGTTGACGACGTTCAGGACACCGGGCGGCAGGCCCGCCTCCAGGAACAGCTCGGCGAGCCTGAGCGGTACGGAGGGCGCGCGTTCGGACGGCTTGAGGACGAAGGAGTTGCCACAGGCGAGCGCGGGGGCCGCCTTCCACAGCGGGATCATCGCGGGGAAGTTGAACGGGGTGATCCCGGCGGTGACACCGAGGGGCACCCGCAGGGAGTGCACGTCGATGCCGGTGCCGGCGTTGTCGGTGAACTCGCCCTTCAGGAGGTGCGGGATGCCCGCGGCGAACTCGACGACTTCGAGGCCGCGTTGCAGGTCACCGTGGGCGTCGGCGACCGTCTTGCCGTGCTCGCGGGAGAGCAGCCGGGCCAGGGACTCCCGCTCCTCGTCGACGAGTTGGAGGAAGCGCAGCAGGACGCGGGCGCGCCGCTGCGGGTTCCACTCACCCCACGCACGCTGCGCCGACTCGGCGTCGGCGATCGCCGCGACCGTCTCGTCACGCCCGGCCAGCGGCACATGTGCCTGTACGCAACCGGTGTTGGGGTCGTACACATCGGCGAAGAGCCCGGACGCCCCGCGCACATGCTTGCCGCCGATGAAATGTGTCAGTTCACGGACCATGAGAGCCTGCTCTCGTCAGGTGAGTCCGGGGATGGCACGGCAGGCCGACGACGCCACCGGGTGAGGTGGGCGCGCGGTTCTGACGTGGGACGCGAAGGCCTAAGAGCCGTCGTGGAGTCGGGCGTCGACAGGGGTCGCCGCTCGCTTCGCCGGATCACCTGGGTCGTGGTCACGGACCGGTGCCATGCGTGTCTGCTCCATCCTCGTGGACAACACGGAACACCCCGCGGCCGGTATCCTGACTCCCGGATCAGCGCACGTTCCCCTGCCTTCCCGACGGGACTTGCTCCGTCAGTGGCGTATCGCTCGGCGAGAACGCACTCCCCGGTCACAGTGGCGGGACCGCGCCGGATTCACACCGGCTTCCCTGCACCGCGGGCTCTGGTCACGAACATATAGTTGGACGTCCTAGTAAGTCCACCCCGTCGGGCGAGTCGGTGTCCGCCCGCTCACTCGCCGTCCTTCAGCTTGACGATCCTGCCGTCCTTGTCGAGCGTGTGGTCGTTCCAGTACGTGCCCCACTTGTCCCCGACATGCTCGGGGACCTTCCCCTCCGGGTAGCGGGCGTAGCCCTTGGGCGGCTCTTCTCCGTCGGGCTGACACGCGGACCCGCTGCTGCCCACCCGCAGGACGGGATACTCGCCGCCGCCACAGGTCGCGTCCTGCGTGGAGCAGCCGGAGAGCACGGCGCCCGCCACGCCCGCCAGCGCGAGTCCCACCACGGCCCGCGCCGCACGGCCGCCGACCGCTGGCGGGGCGGTACGAACTCGGTTCTTCCTGGCCACTGTTGACTCCTTCACGTCGACTCGTCATGCCGTTGCCACACCAGCTTGCGCGAGCCGTGGATCCCGATCATGAGTACGGATACTCAAAGACCGGCTACCTCGATGACGAGAGTGAGCGCGACGGGGATCACCCGCACGTGATCCCGCATCCGTACGTCAGGACAGCGTGCCGACCACGTCGCGCACCTGACCGGCGACCGACTCCGGGAGCGGCGCGTAGTGCAGGCCGGACAGTTCCTTCTGGCCCGCCTTGCTCGCCGTGTACGTCAGGAACGACTTGAGGGCGGGCAGCGTCTCCTTGCGGTTCCCCTTGTCGCAGACGATCTCGTAGGTCACCTGGACGATCGGGTACGCGCCCGGATTCGCGGCGCCGTAGCGGAACTTCAGCTTCATGTCCCGGCCCTTGCCCGCGACGCGCGCCTGCGCGATCCCGGCAGACGCCGTCGTGGGCGTCGGTGCGACCGGGGCGGGCGCGCCCGTGTCGATGCTCACGGTCTCTATCCGCCGGTCCCGCGCGAAGGACAGCTCGAAGTAGCCGATGGCGCCGAACCCCGAGGTCACCTCCGATGCCACGCCACTGGACCCGCTCGCGGAGGCGCCACCCCCGCCCTGCCAGGCCTTGCCGACCGGGTGGGCCCAGGCGCCGGGCGCCGCGCCCGCGAGGTAGGCCTGGAAGTTCTGCGTGGTCCCGGAGTCGTCCGACCGGTGCACGGGGCGGACCGGCATGGACGGCAGATCGGCGTCGGGGTTGAGGCGCCGGATCTCCGGGTCGTCCCAGGAGGTGATCTTCCGGTCGAAGATCCTGGCGAGGGTCGGAGCGTCCAGGACGAGGTCCTCCACGCCCGGCAGGTCGTACCCGATCGCGATGGGCCCGCCGACCATGGGCAGGTCGATCGCGCGCCCGCCCCGGCAGACGCCCTTCGAGCGCTCGACCTCCTCGGGCTTCAGCGCGCTGTCGGAGCCGCCGAACGCGGTCGCACCCCGCAGGAACTGCGCGCCGCCCGCCCCTGAGCCGATCGGGTTGTACGCGATCCGCACGCCCGGGCACACGCTCTGGTACTGCTTGATCCAGTACTTCATGGCGTTCTGCTGGGCGCTCGACCCGGTGCCCGGAACCTTGCCGGTGTCGGCGCAGTCGATCCCCGCGACGGCGGAGGAGCGCGCGGCGGCGCGCTCGTCGCCGTCCTCGTCGTCACCCCCGATGCCCGCGACACCGCATCCCGCCAGGGAGAGCGAAAGGAGGGCCGTGAGGGAGACCGCCGTGCGCGTTCTGCCTCCTTGGTACGTACGTCCTGGACGTGGGCGTTGCAACGTTGTCCCCTCGGGGTACCGCGACATGGATCTCGACCGGCTCCGGGCCGGACCTCAGATGCTCGCCGATCCACGACAGCGGCGGGTGAAGCAGAGGCGAACATCGAGCGACGTGCTGCGATACGGGGACCGAGCGGTAGGCAGGCCGGTACGCACGGTGTTCGGCGGGCAGGGCAGGGCTCGGAGGGGATGGCCTCTCGCGGACGTCCCCCAGGGGCATGTCCTAAACTCCGCCTCATGAAGATCACGCCTGCTGCCGTCGCCCAGGACCTGGCCCCGGCCGGCGTGCTCCGGGCGTCCATCAACCTGGGCAACCCGGTCCTCGCCCAGGGCACTTCGGCGGCACCCTCCGGCATCACCGTCGACATCGCACGCGAGATCGGCGACCGCCTCGGCGTCCCCGTGGAACTCCTCTGCTTCGACGCGGCACGCAAGTCGTACGAGGCCATGGCGGAGGGCCGGGCCGACCTCTGCTTCCTCGCCGTCGAGCCCGCCCGCGAGGCCGAGGTCGCCTTCACGGCGCCGTACGTCGTGATCGAGGGCGTGTACGCCGTGCCCAGGGAATCGCCCTTCACCGCGGCGGCCGACGTCGACCGGGCGGGGGTGCGGATCGGGGTGAAACGGGGCTCCGCCTACGACCTGTTCCTCTCCCGCACGCTGCGGCACGCGAGCGTCGTGCGCGGCGAGGAGGGAGTCGACGTGTTCCGCGCCGAAGGCCTGGAGGTCGCTGCGGGCATCAGGCAGCCGCTGACCGCGTACGTGGCGGACCACCCCGAGCTGCGGCTGATCGAGGACCGGTTCATGCAGATCCGGCAGGCGGTGGGTACGACGCGGAGCCGCGCGCCCGGGACGGTCGAGTTCCTCCGTGACCTCGTCGAGGAGCTCAAGGCCTCGGGGTTCGTCGCCGCCTCGCTGCGGCGCTCCCGACAGAGCGAGACGCTGGCCGCCCCGCCCGGGTAGCTCTCCGCCTCTCCCGATCAGCGAAGTCTCCCGGCCTCGGGCCCGGGCCCGCCTCGCGTCGTACGGCAGGCCACACGCCGACACGGCCGCCGGTCAGCGGGCCGAGGCCGCCGTCCCGACATCTGCCGCTGCGGCACGTACGACCGCATCCGCGACGCCATCAGGGCGGGCGCGAAGAACATGTGACGCGGGACCCGGACCCCTCAGACCGGCCCGGGCCCCCTCACAGCGGCCCCGGACCCCTCACAGCGGCCCGGACCCGAGGAGCTGTCCGCCGTCGACGACGAGCGTCTCGCCGGTGATCCAGCGCGCGCCGTCACCGGCGAGGAACGCCACGGCCTCCCCCAGGTCCTCGGGTTCGCCGATGCGCCCCAGCGGGGTGGCCGCGGCGACCCGCGCCTCATTCTCCTGCCAGAGCGCCTCGGCGAGCCGGGTGCGCACGACGCCGGGGGCTATCGCGTTCACGCGGACCTTCGGGCCGAGTTCCAGGGCGAGTTGCTTGGTGAGGTGGATGAGCGCGGCCTTGGACACGTGATAGATGCCGACATCCTGGGCCACCGAAAGCCCGCCGATCGAGGCGGTGTTGACGACGGATCCGCCGTGCTCCCCCATCCATGCCTTCACCGCGAGCGACGTCCACAGGATCGGCGCCCACAGATTGACGTCCATCGTCTTGGCGAAGCGACCGTGGTCCTGGTCGATGACCGGGCCGTACGCGGGGTTCGTACCGGCGTTGTTCACCAGGATGTCCAGGCGTCCGTACGTCGCCACGGTGTGGTCGACGCAGGCGCGCGCGGCGGCTTCGTCGGTGGCGTGGGCACCGAACCCGGCCACGGCGCCGCCGAGTTCACGGGCCGCCTCCTCGGCGCGTTCCGCGCTGCGCGAGGTGATGACGACCTGGGCGCCGCGGTCGCGCAGGGCCGCGGCCGCCGCGAGGCCGATGCCCCGCGACGCGCCCGTGACGACGGCGACCCTTCCGTCGAGCGGGCCACTCATCGCGCATTCCGCTCGGACTCGCGGCGCCGCAGCTCGCGCACGGCGATGGTGCGCTTGTGCACCTCGTCGGGGCCGTCGGCGAGGCGCAGGGTGCGCAGGTGGGCGTACATGCTCGCGAGCGGGAAGTCGTCGCTGACGCCGGCGCCGCCATGCACCTGGATCGCGCGGTCGACGACCTTGAGGGCGGCCTCGGGCGCGGCGACCTTGATCGCGGCGATCTCCGTGCGG
Source organism: Streptomyces sp. NPDC058308 (assembly GCF_042880275.1). NCBI lineage: Bacteria > Bacillati > Actinomycetota > Actinomycetes > Kitasatosporales > Streptomycetaceae > Streptomyces > Streptomyces sp. NPDC058308. Next base: position 106,522 of record NZ_JBHVZA010000009.1, on the reverse strand, counting down.
GCTTCCTTGTTGCCGACGGTGTCCATGAGATGTGCGGCCTTGAGGGTCAGCAGGCGCGCCATGTCGATCTCGATACGGGACTCGGCGATCCAGTCCTGGATGTTGGCCCGGTCGGACAGGGGCGCGCCGAACGTCGTACGCGACTGCGCACGGTCGATCATCAGGTCGAGGGCGCGCTCCGCCATGCCGATCGTGCGCATGCAGTGATGGATGCGGCCGGGGCCGAGCCGAGCCTGGCTGATCATGAAGCCATCGCCCTCGCCCGCGAGCAGGGCGGTGCGCGGCACACGGACGTTCTCGAAGAGCACCTCCGCGTGGCCCTCGCGGTCCTGGTAGCCGAAGACGGGCAGGCCGCGCAGGACCGTGACGCCGGGGGTGTCGAGCGGGACGACCATCATGCTCTGCTGCCGGTGGCTCGGCCCTTCAGGGTCCGTCTTGCCCATGACGATGAGCACGCGGCAGTTCCTGTGCAGAGCGTTCGAGGTCCACCACTTGCGGCCGTTGAGGACGTAGTCGTCGCCGTCGCGGACCATCCGCATCTCGATGTTGCGGGCGTCGGAGCTGGCGACGGCGGGTTCGGTCATCGCGAACGCGGAGGCGATCTCACCCGCGAGCAGCGGCCTCAGCCACTTCTCCTTGTGTTCGTCGGTGCCGAAGAGGGTGAGGACCTCCATGTTGCCGGTGTCCGGCGCGTTGCAGTTGGTGGCCTCGGGGGCGAGGTGTGCGCTGCGGCCCATGATCTCGGCGAGCGTCGCGTACTCCAGGTTGGTCAGGCCGGGGCCCCACTCGGGGTGAGGGTGGAAGAGGTTCCACAGTTCCTGCCGCTTCGCCTCGGCCTTGAGCTCTTCGAGGACCGGCGGGTGGAAGTGCGGGTCGCCCGACTCCGCCATCTGTGCCTCGTAGACCGCCTCGGCGGGGTAGACGTACTCGTCCATATAGGCGAGCAGCCGCTCCTGGTACTCCTTGGCCCTGTCGCTCACGTCGAACACGGGTCGTCCTCCCACGGTCTCGGTCGGGAACTGAGTCTGGCCCGGGCCTCGCCCGGTGGATACACCGCCGGGTCCTGCGGCCCGTGCTCACGGGCGGGGCGGTAAGTAGCAGTCGCACCCGGGGGAGTTGGAGAGCGGCCCGAGCAACAGCCGCGGATCGTCGGCCAGTTCCCTGCCGATGTCCTCGAAGAACGCAACCGCACCTTCACTCACCTCGGGTCCCGTCAACGTATTTGAATCCGGGTTCAAGTTCAAGAGCCATCGACCCTCGGTCCCCGGCACCGGCTCCGGTACCTTTGAACCCAATGCCAGGTTCAATACGCGCGACAGGGAGATCCGCACATGAGCACTCACATCTCGGTCGCCGACTGGGAGCGCGTCGCGACGCGTGAGGTCACCGTCGGCGACGTCACCCTCAGGGTCTTCGACCACGGCGAGGGACGGCCCGGCCAACCCCCGGTGGTGCTGTGCCACGGTTTTCCCGAGCTGGCGTTCTCCTGGCGTCATCAGCTGTTCGCGCTGGCGGAGGCCGGGTACCGCGTCCTGGTCCCCGACATGCGGGGCTACGGCGGGAGCACACGGCCCGCCGACGCCGACGCGTACGACATCCTGACGCTCTGCGGCGACCTGATCGCGGTCATCGACGACGTGGGCGCGGACGACGCGGTCTTCGTGGGGCACGACTGGGGCGCGGCCGTGGTGTGGCAGCTGGCCCTGGCCCACCCGGAGCGGGTGCGCGCGGTGGCCGGGATGAGCGTGCCGGTGACGACACGGGCACCTGCGGCACCGGTGCCGATCCTGCGCGAGCGGCTCGGCGACGACTTCTACATGGTGTGGTTCCAGGAGCCGGGCGTCGCGGACGCGGCGCTGCACCGGGACGTGCGCAGGACCCTCGTCACGAAGGAGATCTACTCCCCCGAGTGGGCCGCCCGGAGCGAGCGCATTGAGGACGAACTGTCGCCGCCCCCGTGGCTCGACGACGACGAACTCGCCTACTACGTGGACACGTTCGAGCGGACCGGCTTCACCGGTGGCCTCAACTACTACCGCAACCTGGACCGCAACTGGGCCCTCACCGAGCACCTGGCCGACCGCCGCGTCACCCGGCCCGCACTGTTCATCACCGGCTCCAAGGACGTCGTCGCGCAGTTCATGCCCGCGAAGGACCTCGACCGGATGCTGACCGATCAGCGCGGAAACATCGTCCTCGACGGCGCGGGCCACTGGATCCAGCAGCAGCGGCCCGACGAGGTGAACGCCGCTCTCCTGGAGTTCCTCTCCGGAGTCGGCTGATAACATCCGCTGCCATTGATACGTACAGAACCGATACGTACAAATCGATACGTGCAAAACCGATGCGTACCGGTTCGACCTCCGGCGAATGGATCGCAGTGGCTGCCCAGGCCCCGGCCGCAGACGGCGGTCAGAAGCAACCGATCACCCCCCGCAGCGCCCGCGGCGTCAGGACGCGCAACGCCCTGATCGCCGCCGCCCGCGAGGTGTTCGAACGCGACGGCTATCTGGACGCCCGCATCACGGACATCTCCAAAGCGGCACACGTCGCCTCCGGGTCGTTCTACACGTATTTCAACAGCAAGGACGAGATCTTCCAGGCGCTGGTCGAGCAGGTGCAGGAGGAAATGCTCCACCCGCACCTGCGCGAGCGCACCGGCATCACCGATCCCCGAGAGCTCATCGACGCCTCGAACCGCGAATACCTGCGCGCGTACAAGAAGAACGCACGTCTGATGGCGCTGTTCGAGCAAGTCGCCCAGGTCGACGAGCAGTTCATGGCGCTGCGCATCGAGCGCGGCAACGCCTTCGCCCGCCGCAACGCCAAGCTCATCAGGACCCTCCAGGAGAACGGCCAGGCCGACACGAGCCTCGACCCGCTGATCACCGCGCACGCCCTGTCCGTGATGGTGAGCCGCATGGCCTACATGGTGTTCGTGCTCGGGCAGCGCATTCCGTACGAGCGGCTCGTCACGACGCTCAACACCATCTGGGAGAACGGCCTGCGGCTGACGGACCCGGCCGCCAGGACCTGACCGAGGATCTGGCCGCGAACAGCGGCGACCACCGGGCGGGTAAGGGTTGTTGTGCACAAGGTCATTACATCAGGGTGATCGTCATGAGACAGCCCACCGAACAACTCGCCCTGTGCCGCGAACAACCCACCCCTCTGCGCACCGGCGTCCGCCAGGCGGTGGAGGCCGACCTTCCTGAGCTCGTGCGGTTGCGGGCGCTGCTCTTCGAGACCCTCGGCGGGGAGTACTTCAATCCCTCGCCGGAGGAGGACGGATGGCGCCGCAACCTCGCCTCGGTCCTGCGGGACCAGCTGACGGCGGACGCCGCGCGCATCCTCGTCGTGGACGGTGAACACGGCCTCGCCGCCTGCGGCATCGGCACCGTCGACCAGTGGTTCCCCGGTCCGCACAACCCCAACGGCCGGGTCGGCCACGTGATCGGCGTGGTCACGGACCCCGCGTACCGGCGACGCGGCCACAGCCGGGCGATCATGCAGGCGCTGCTCGACTGGTTCCGCGCGAGTGAGGCCTCCCGCGTGGACCTGTACGCCTCCCCCGAGGGCGAACCGCTCTACCGCAACCTGGGCTTCGTCGACCACCCCGACCCGGCGCTGTACTGGCGCCCGTGAATCCCGGGCCGTCCGTGGCCGACCCATCCATCGGCAGAAGGGATACCAGGCGCCGCGCCTCCGGAGCATGATGAAAGGAGGCGATACGGGGGTGCCGTCATGGCTGTTCGCTCTGGTTCAGGTGCCGTGCGGGTTCCGATGTGGGCTTATGCCGTCGCCGGGTTCGTGCTGGTGGTGGGGCTGTTCTTCGGGATAAGAGAAGCGGCGTCGCCCGGCAGCGGGGCACGGAGTGGCGAAGGTGGCTCGGGGGCCCTGGACGGGAGCGCGGGGACGGACACCGGCGGCGGTGGTACGGGGGCCGCAGGGGACAGCGGGGGCTCGGGGGGCGGCACGAGGAGCGGGTCTTCGGGTGGGTCGGGTGGCTCTTCGAGTGGGGCCTGGCAGACCGGTGGTGGAGGCGGGGGCAAGGGCGGTACCGCAGCCGGTGAGGGTTCCGACAGCGGTTCCAGTGGTGGCGGTGGCGGACACCGTGGCGGGGGGCAGCCGCCTGGCTGGCTTCCGTGGGGCCCCAAGTCGCCCAACACGGACGAGACCTTCGAGCCCGACAGCCTGTACGACCTGCTGCAGAAGGGCGAGTGCCAGCAGGCCTACAACACCTCGGTCGACCCCGGCAGGCGGATCGACAACTCGGCGACTCCGCAGGCCTGGAAGGCCATCGAAGGACTCGCCGGGATCTGTAAGGCCGCACAGGGCGAGACCGGCGGGCTGGCCATCGCGGTCAAGGCCGAAGCGGGGCTGCGCACGGCCGGGTACCGGCCGGGGAACACCGGATACCTGTGCAAGGACGGGGATGCCTTCGCGGTCCTCCAACGCTTCGTCGCCTACTACCGTCAGCACCCCGGCGAGCGAGTGGTGCTGCGGCCCGCCCCGACGGGCACCGCGGCCTGCGCCAGCGGGATCTCCGCCACGGACACCACGTACACGCCCGGCTCGACCGCCTACTTCCAAGGCACCTGGCCGGACTCGCCGGCCACCGTGGAGCTGCGCGCACGGGAGCTGACGGGCCCAGTCAGCCTGCGGCCCTTCGGCGACGAGGAGGACAAGGCGAGGTGCTGCAAGGACGGATCGATCGCCGTGGACCTGCCGGGGCCTGACGGCTTCGGTGGCCTGCGGCCCACAGTGATCGACGTGACGCTCGTGACGAAGAACGGGGCCCGGGTCGCCAGGCGGGCGGCGTTCACCCTCGACTGGAGCGGCGTCGCGCCACCTACCTCCCGGTCGTCTTCGCCGTCGTCCGTATCGCGGTCGCCCGGCTCCCTCGGCCCGGCGAACGCGTTCGCCCGATGAGCGGGCCCCCGCCCCCCGAACCGAGACCAGGACCGGAGCCAGAACCCGCGCCGGGACCCGCCCCGGACCCGGCTCCGCCCCCAAACCCCCCGCCTGACCCAGAACCCGAGCCCGCCCCACCCGCACCACCGCCTCCTCCCACACTCCCCGCCGACCCCAGAGTCGGCTGGGTGGAGATCGTCGGCGCCATCGGGTCCCTCGTCACCCTTCTGACCGCGGTCCTGTTCTACTTCGGCTGGGCGAGCACCGACGCCGAGACCAAGGCGCTCGGGCTGCGCGACACCGTGTTCCACTTCTCCACCAGCGACTATCTGTTGCGCAGTGTCGGCGCTCTCTATCTCCCCGCCTGGCTGGCCGCGGGTGCGGCCCTCGGCGTGCTCGGGCTGCTCCGCTGGGCGGCGGGCGAACCGGAACGGCTCGCCCGCGCCGTCCGGGTGCTCCGGTTCGCCTGGGCCGTGCCCGTCGTCCTCGTACCGCTGTATCCGCTCAGCCCGTGGCTGTTCGACCTGCTGCTGCCGCTCACCGCGATCGGCGGCTTCGCGCTCAACGCGTACGCCCGCACGCGCACGCGCCGGGACCTGCGGCTCTGGGGGCTCACGCTGTTCGTCTGCGTCCTGTCACTGTTCTGGGCCGTGTCGGCGTACGCGGCGATCGCCGGCCGCGGCCGCGCGGACCTGACCGAACGGACCCTCCGGAGCGACTTCCCCGCGGTCGTCGTCTTCAGCGAGAAGGACTTGATGATCCGGGGCGGCGGCAGTTGTTTCCGGCGCGTCACCGACAAGGGCAGCCAGTACGCGTACGAGTACGCGGGTCTGCGCCTGTTCCACGTCTCCGGAGACCGCACCTTCCTCGTCCCACGGGACTGGTCCCCCGGGGACGGCACCCTCTACGTCCTCAAAGAGGGGGCGGGCCAGCGCGTCGACCTCCTCAGCGGGGCCGGTCGCCGGGAACAGGAGTGCCGGGGTTAGGGCCCTTCTGACGGATCTCCGCAGGGTCGCGACGCCCGGCGCGGCGGACGGCGGCTTACGACCCAGCGCAGCAGGACCACCGAGCACACCGCGGCGAACGCGCACCACGTCGAGATGTACTCCTGCCGCCACAGCACGACGGAGACCGCGGCCCCGACCGCGACCAGGACGCCGAAGAGGACCAGGCCCCGGTCGCCGGACAAGAGCAGGGAGCCGATGGTGGCGAGGAGGTAGCCGGCGACGATCAGCTGCGCCTGCGGCAGGCCAAGGGAGTATCCGACCGTGTGCCCCCGGATCCCGGCCGTCACGGTGCGGGCCGCCAGCACGTAGGTGAGCGTCGCCGCCGTTGCGATGCCCGCCGCCAGCGGCACGAGGAGGCGGCGGCGAGCGCTCGGCGGCGCGGAGCACAGCACGGCCGCCGGTACCCACAGCGGAAGGAGCGGGAGCGCGATGACGGCCCAGGCAACGGTGGCGGGCCCGGTGCCGCCGTCGTGGTGCCAGACGGCTGCCTCGATGATCTGGTGGAGGCCCAGGAGGAGCGGCAGCGCGGCCAGCGGCAGGTCACGGGGGCGCCGGGCCGCCAGGGTCACGGAGGCGACCCCCACGGCCGTGATGCCCGCGCCTGCGACGAGGTCGGCCGTCTCGCTCCAGCACATGGCAGCCACGGTACGGCCGCCCCGGCGCGGGAGCGCGTCGGCCGTGCCTTTCGGGGGGGGGCTCCCCCCGGGGGGCCACCGCCCTCCACTTCCCGCCCGCCGCGTCGGCGAAGCACCCACCTCACGTGTTCCACCTCACCCTTCCAATGCCCAACGCGACGCGGTCCACCGGCGGGTGGCCCCGTATGGTGATCCGTACAGCTGGTTCGCCCCGTCCGCCAGGCGGGAGCGTCGCAAGAGGGAACCCGGTGTGAATCCGGGACTGCCCCGCAGCGGTGAGCGGGAACGACCGCCGTCACATGCACTGGGACCGCCACTCCGGTCCTGGGAAGCGACGGCCAGTAGGTGTCCGACCGCCTTCTTCAGGAAGGCGCTGGACGGGCCCGTGAGTCCGAAGACCTGCCCGCTGTCCGTGTGCGAACCATTCGTGCGCGGATATCTCGGTGACCTCGAGGGCGGGTCGGCGTACACACTGGACGGACGACCGCGTCGACCACGCGATCCCGAACCGCCCGGTGCTGCCACCCTTCGCGCTCTCGTCCCGTCTCCGGGATCTCAGGGATTCATCTCGCGAAGGAGATCTCCGTGACCACCAAGCCCGCAGCCGCGGCAGTACGGGCCACCGTGTACGGCTACCCCCGCCAGGGTGCCAACCGGGAACTCAAGAAGGCGATCGAGGGCTACTGGAAGGGCCGCGTCACCGCGGACGCCCTCCGGGACGCCGCCGCCGAGCTCCGCCGCTCGAACTGGCGTGAACTCGCCGACGCCGGCATCGGCGAAGTCCCGACCGGCGACTTCTCGTACTACGACCACGTCCTCGACACCAGCGTCATGGTCGGCGCCCTCCCCGAGCGGCACCGTCGCGCGGTCGACGCGGACGCGCTCGACGGCTACTTCGCGATGGCGCGCGGCACCCAGGACGTGGCGCCGCTGGAAATGACGAAGTGGTTCGACACCAACTACCACTACCTGGTCCCCGAGTTGGCTCCCGGGACGGTGTTCCGGGCCGACTCCGCCAAGCAGGTCGGCGAGTTCAAGGAGGCCCGGGCGCTGGGTCTGACGGCGCGGCCCGTCCTCGTCGGCCCGGTCACCTACCTCCTCCTGGCCAAGCCCGCCCCCGGGGTGGCCGCCGACTTCGACCCGCTGACCCTCCTCGACCGCCTCCTGCCGGTGTACGCCGAGGTCCTCGCCGACCTGCGCGCGGCGGGCGCCGAATGGGTCCAGCTCGACGAGCCCGCGCTCGTCCAGGACCGCACGCCGGCCGAGCTCAACGCGGCCGAGCGCGCCTACCGCGACCTCGGCGCCCTCACCGACCGGCCGAAACTGCTGGTCGCCTCGTACTTCGACCGACTCGGCGACGCCCTTCCGGTGCTCGCCAAGGCCCCGGTCGACGGCCTCGCACTCGACTTCACCGACGCGGCCGCCGCCAACCTCGACGCGCTCGCGGCCGTCGGAGGGCTGCCCGGCAAGCGGCTGGTGGCGGGCGTCGTCAACGGACGCAACATCTGGGTCAACGACCTGGAGAAGTCCCTCACCACGCTCGGCACGCTGCTCGGCCTGGCCGACCGGGTCGACGTGGCCGCCTCCTGCTCCCTGCTCCATGTCCCCGTCGACGCGGCCCTCGAACGGGACATCGAGCCGCAGATCCTGCGCTGGCTGGCCTTCGCACGCCAGAAGACCACCGAGATCGTCACGCTCGCACGGGGCCTGGCCCAGGGCACCGACACGATCTCCACCCAACTCGCCGCGAACCGCGCCGATCTGGCTTCCCGGGCCGGCTCCCCCATCACCCGTGACCCGGCCGTCCGCGCCCGCACCGGGGCCGTGACGGCGGCCGACGCCCGCCGCTCCCAGCCGTATGCGGAGCGTGCGGCGGCCCAGCGCACCGCCCTCGGCCTGCCGCTCCTCCCGACGACCACCATCGGCTCCTTCCCGCAGACCGGCGAACTGCGGGCCGCCCGCGCCGACTTGCGGGCCGGCCGGATCGACGGTGACGGGTACGAGGAGCGCATCAAGGCCGAGATCCAGGAAGTGATCTCCTTCCAGGAGAAGGCGGGCATCGACGTCCTGGTGCACGGCGAGCCCGAACGCAACGACATGGTGCAGTACTTCGCCGAGCAGCTCACCGGGTACCTCGCCACCCAGCACGGCTGGGTCCAGTCCTACGGCACCCGCTATGTGCGACCGCCGATCCTCGCGGGTGACATTTCGCGGCCCGAGCCGATGACGGTGCGCTGGACGACATACGCCCAGTCGCTCACCGGCCGCCCCGTCAAGGGCATGCTCACCGGCCCCGTCACCATGCTCGCCTGGTCCTTCGTCCGTGACGACCAGCCGCTCGGGGACACCGCCCGCCAGGTCGCCCTCGCCCTGCGCGACGAGGTCGTCGGCCTGGAGGCGGCCGGGACGTCGGTCATCCAGGTCGACGAGCCCGCGCTGCGCGAGACGCTGCCGCTGCGCGCCGCCGACCACCCGGCCTATCTGGCCTGGGCGACCGAGGCGTTCCGTCTCACCACGAGCGGGGTGCGGCCGGACACGCAGATCCATACGCACATGTGCTACGCCGAGTTCGGTGACATCGTCCAGGCCATCGACGACCTCGACGCCGACGTCATCAGCCTGGAGGCGGCCCGCTCCCACATGCAGGTCGCCCGGGAGCTCGCGGCGCACGGCTATCCGCGGGAGGCGGGTCCTGGCGTGTACGACATCCACTCGCCGCGGGTGCCGAGCGCCGACGAGGCCGCGGCCCTGTTGCGCACGGGACTCGAGGCGATCCCCGCCGAACGGCTGTGGGTCAATCCGGACTGCGGCCTGAAGACGCGCGGCTGGCCCGAGACACGGTCGTCCCTGGAGAACCTGGTCGCGGCGGCCAGAACGGTCCGCGAGGAGCTCTCCGCTTCCTGACGACACGTCTTGACGACACGGCACGGTCCGCGCCGATTCGGCCCCTCGCTCGCCGCGCGGGGCCGGATCGGCGCGTCGTGCGAGGATGCGTGCCATGAAGTCACGGTTACCGTTCGGGGAAAGACTGACGGCGGAGCTGGGTGTGCCCGGCCGGGCCCGCAAACTGGCCAGCAGCCCGCGATCCCGGGTGTGGCGAGCCGAGTTGTCCGGCACGCCTGTGGTGGTCAAGCAGCTCGTCGAAGGGCCGGACGCCGCCGACCGGTACGCGCGCGAGGTCGCCGCGCTGCGGCTCGCGGCCCACGTCGACCCGCCGGTGGTGCCGGCGCTCCTCGGCACCGACCCCCTCGACCGGGTCCTGGTCCTGGAACACCTGGAGGAAGGGCCGCCGCGTGCGGACTGGGTGATCGAGTACGCGACCGCGCTGGCCCGGCTCCACGCGGCCGCCGACGCGGACACCGCGAGCACCCTCCCCACCTGGACGGCCCCGGACCAGGCCGACATCGACTCCTTCCTTCGGCTCGCCCGGACGCTCGGTGCCGAGGTGCCGCCGACCGTTCCAGCCACCTTGGCCGACCTCGTGGGCCGGCTGGCGCGCACGCCCCGCCGCTCGCTGCTGCACGGCGACCCCTGTCCCGGCAACGACATGCACACCCGCGACGGCATCAGGTTCATCGACTTCGAGCAGGCGTCACTGGGCGACGGACTCGTCGAGCTCGCCTACCTCCGTATCGGCTTTCCGACCTGCTGGTGCTCGACCATTCCCGCCCCGCCCCTGCTGACAGCGGCCGAGGCCGCCTACCGCACGGCTTGGCGCGAGGCCACGGGCACCGACGCGCAGGGCGATCTCACGGATGCGTGCGCGGGCTGGGTGCTGCGGGGCGACGCGCTGGTCCAGCGGGCCCACCGGGGCTCAGTCGACCATCTGGCCGAGCTCCCCCGACGGGACTGGCGTTGGGGTACGGCAACGGCCCGGCAACGCCTGGCACACCGCCTCGGGGTGGTCAGCCGGATGACGGCGGAGAGCGGCGAACTGAAGGACCTGGGCGACCTGGCCGCATCCATGCGGACCGGCATGCTGACCCGCTGGCCCGCCCTGAGCCCCCTGCCGTCCGAAAGGCCCTGAGGCTCTCAGGCTCTCAGACCGACAGGGGGCTCATGCGGCGTCAGTTCACTGTCAGCTCCGCGATTCCCGGATGCTTCTTCGCGTCCGCGTCGCCCCGCACCGTCACCCGCACGTACCGCGCGAGAGCGCCGTCGGCTGTTTCGGCGGGCGCGCGGTGCCAGTGTTTGCCGTCGAGGGAGAGCTCGACGGTGTGCGTCACGGGCTTGGTGTCGGTCCAGGTGGGGGTGACCTTCTTGACGCGGACGGGCTTGGTGAGGTCCGTCGTCAGCCGGCCGTGGGCTCCGTCCGGGACCCAGGCCGTCGCCGTGTTGCCGTCGACGGCTGCGCCCGCGTACATGCCGGGCTGCTGGGAGGAGGCCGTCGCGCCGGTGCAGCGCGCCGCGTTGGTGGTGGGCGTGAGGTCGGGGCGGCGGGTCTTGAGCACGGCCGGAACGCCCTTGCTGACGATCTGCCGGCCCTGCGGGGTGTCGAGTGTCATCGGTTCACCGTCGGTGAGGCGCACGGTGGTGCGGTGCGCACCGATGGCGATGTCGTACGTACGGCCCTGCCAGGTCAGGCCGCGCAGGGTGACGCCGCGGTCGAGCTGCGGGGGCAGCATCGGGTCGAGGTGGAGGCGGTCCTCGCGCATCCGCAGGCCGGTCAGGCCGTTGGTGAAGACCTGCAGGAAGCCGCCCTTCCCGGTGAGGAAGTCGTGCGCGGGCGAGCCCGACAGCGGGTCCGAGGCGCCCGCCTTGTCACCGCGGGCCTCCGAGAACTGCGCGAAGGGGCCGCGCACGAACGGCTTGATGGAGCGCTCCAAGTACGTGTACGCGGAGCAGCCGGGCTCACCGATCCCGGCGGCGTCGATGGCGTGCACCGAGTCCGTCATGGCCGGGCCGTCGGGGTCGGTGCGCTGCGCGTAGTAGTCGAGGGTGCCGGCCGCGGCACCCTCGGGCATCGGCCACTCCAGCGGGTACATCAGCAGGACCGTGTCGGCCTGCTTGATGGTGCCGCCGTCGTACCCGTCGTACTGCTGGAAGACCTTGCGCTTCTCGTCGTACGGGATCCGGATGCGGTCGGCGATCGACTTCCACTCGACGGGGGCCCGCTCGCCCAGCAGTTCGGCGGCGCGGGTGGCGTGGCGCAGAGCGGTGACGGCGCCGGCGTTGGTGAAGACCGCGTCGTCGACGCCGTTGCTGTACTCGTCGGGTCCGGCCGTGTCCTTGACCGAGTAACTGCCGTCATTGTTGCGGCTGACGCGGTCCGCCCAGAACTCGGCGATGCCCTTCATCACCGGCCAGCCGCGCCCGCGCAGCCAGCGCGTGTCCTTGGTGGCGAGGTAGTACTGCCAAGTGGCCAGGGAGATGTCGGACTGGAGGTGGATCTGCGTGCGGCAGTGCGGCGGGTCGACGCTGTGGCACTCCTCGGCCAGGTTGCCCGAACTCCCGCTGTTCCAGGGGTAGAAGAGGCCGTGGTAGCCGAGGCCCCGGGCGTTCTGGCGCGCTCCGGCGCGCGTGCGGTAGCGGTAGTCGACCACGGACTTGGCGAGTTCGGGGCGGGTGGCGAGCAGCCCCGGGTACATCCACGTCTCCGCGTCCCAGAAGACGAGGCCAGCGTAGTTGTCGCTGGTCAGGCCCGCCGGGGCGATGCTGTTGGACGCGCCCTCGCGGGTGCTGGAGAACAGTCCGTACTGCGCCGAGCGCACCCACGACTGCAGGTCGCGCCGCCCCGGCACCTCGATGTCGCTGCGCCACAGCCGCGACCAGGCAGCGGTGTGGGAGCGCAGCAGCTCCTGCCAGCCGCGGTCGGCGGCGCGCCGCGAGGTGGCGGTGGCGTCCCGGCGCGGCGCGCGGGAGGTCAGGGCCGTGTCGACGCCCACGTACTTGGTGAAGCCGTAGGACCGGCCGCGCCGGACAGGCACGGACGTGGACTGATGGGCCGTCAACATGCGTGCGCCATCGGCCCGCTGGGCCCTCGCACCGGATACGCCACCGTCGGCGCGGAGCGTGGAGGACACGGCACCGTCGACCTTCGTGCCGTCCGTACGGAACGCCACATCCATGGTCGGCCCGGACCGGCCGTCGCCGCGGTGCCCGTTGGTCCGGTCGCCGCCGCCGGTCTGCCGGATGCGCCGCGCGCCGCGACCGTCCAGCACGTCGGTGACGGTGGCCTTGCCACTCCAGTGCGGCGTCATCCGCATGCGTACGGCGCCCGCGTGCGGGTTGGCGCGGTCGGCGAGCACCTCGTAGACGAGGTCGGTCCGGCGGCCGTCGGTAGCGGTCCATGTCAACGACGTACGCACCACACCGCAGTGCAGGAGCAGCGTCTGACGGTAGTGGGAGATCCGGCCGGCCGGCGTCGAAGAGTTGAAGGTATCGCCCTGCGCTCCGCCGGTGCCGACGGTGAGCGCGGACCAGGTGGGCAGGGCGGCGACGGCCTGCCGGTCCTCGGCGGTCTGCTTGTTGTGGGCGTAGAGGCCGGACACGAAGGAACCGTCGTAGCGCGGCGTGAACAGCGGCCAGCCCGTCTTGACCTCGCTGTCGGCGTATCCGGCACCGTTCGGCGGCACGCGCTGCCCGAGGTAGCCGTTGCCGACGTAGGCGTGGTGGGTGTCCTTCGTGTCGGATTTGCTGGCGCCGAGCGTCCAGCCGTCGCTACGGCGGCAGTTCGCGGCGGGGGTGGCGTCTGTGGCGGCGGTGGCGGTGCTCCGCGCTGTCTGCGAGGCCGCCGACGGCACCGAGGCGACGAGCGCCCCGGCCAGAAGCACCGCGGTCAGCTGGGCGGCGCGCGGCCGTACGCCGAGGGAGTACGTCATTGTTCTCCGTCACTCTGGTTCACCTGGGAGGGTCCAGGGACCATAAATTTCCTGAAGAAGCCACGTCAATAGATGCGCCTCATCAGTCAAGTCCCGAACGCATACGCACCAGTTTCAGGCCCGGGGGCCACGCGTCAGGCGCTGTGGCCTCGCGCGGCGCGTCCTAGGAGAGCATCATGGGGGGCCTGGGGCGCCGGTTGACGGTGCTGCGGGTGAGGTGAACGCCGGTCAGCGGCTCGGCACAGGAGATCGGGTCGGCCAGGAGCGAGTCCCGCACGGTCCGGGCGAAGGCGGAATCGGAGTCGGAGTCGGAGTCGGACGACAACGGTGGCGGCGGGTGCAGGACGCAAGTAGCGCTCAGGCGCACGAGAGGGAGGGAACACCCAGTACGGGTGTTCCCTCCCTCTGTCCACTGCCTATCAGCTGCCCCCGGCCAGGGAGCCCTGAAAAGCGAGGCGTCAGTGGCGCGGGCCCTGCTTCCGGTCGCGCCAGTCCTGGCCCTTCGCGTCACCGCGGCCACGCTCGCCCTTGGCGCGGTCGAACTCGATCTGCTCCTTGCGCACCTGGTCGGAGACCTCGCGGGTCTCGGTGACGTTCTCCGTCTCCAGGCGCACACGCTCCACCGGCACCGCTTCCTTGCGGACCACCGGCTTCTCGGCGTGCAGGGTCACCTCGGCCTCTTCCTCGCCGATCTTCGCGCGGGTGCCGTCACCCTCGCGGATGGGTTCGCGGACCACACGAACCTCCTCGTGCGAGAGAGGTACGGACGTCGTCACGTCCTCGGTGACGACGACCTTCCGCAGCCGGGCCCGGCCGACCGTCTCCTCCTCCTTGCCGACGCGCAGCCGCTCCTCGGACCGGACCATCTCCTCGTTGTGGTGCTCGCCGATACCGGCACGGGTCGCGAACTCGCGACCGCCGCCCGCGCCCGCTCCGGCCATGTCGCCGCGGCCACGGCCGCCTGCCGCCGGCGCGGTGCCGGGCCGCATGCCGCCCGCCATGCCACCGGCGCCCTCGGGCCGCGCGAGGCCGTAGTGGCGGTAGAGCTCGTGCTCCTGCTCCGGCTCGAGGTGCTGGTCGGCGTCCACGCGCGGGGCGTCCTTGACGGCCTCCTTCGTGGTCGCCACGTGCAGCTGGTCCTCCTGGCGACGGGCGCCGGCGAGCGGGACGAAGCTCTGCTTCATCCCGAAGAGACCGGTCTTGACGGTCACCCACTCGGGACGACCACTACGGTCGTCGAGGTAGATCTGCTCGACGCTGCCGATCTTTTCGCCGGTCTGGTCATAGGCCGTCAGGCCCGCAAGCCCGTCGGGATTGGTGAAGGCCTCGCCCTGCGTCATGGGTGATCACTCCCTTGGAGCGCGCGACGGGCAGAATCGACTCTCGCCACGGACGACGCACGCTTCCCCTCCATCGCGCGCCGCCCCGCGGCACTCCGCAACCAGGAGCGTCACGGAACGTGTGCGGATTTCCCGCGGAAAGGCCTTCGGCGGCACGATTGCTGCGATGTGATCCCGCTATTCCGGCCCACCAGAAATTAGGCCATCCGGGTGGCCCGTGCGAGGGCGGAGGCTCCCTCGCGGAGCAGAGGTGCGGGAGGGGGGTACAGGGGCGAGTGCCAAGACGGGGGACGTCTGCCGCTCCACCATGATCGCAGGCTAGGTTGAGCGGCATGAGCAACCTTGACCGTCAGGCGGTTCCGTCCCTGTGCGGCGGCCGCGGCTTCGTCGTCGCCGAACCCGTACGCGAGCTGCTGAGCCCCCGCCGCGTACGCCTCGGCGCGTCGACCGAGGTCCGCCGGCTCCTCCCGAACCTCGGACGCCGCATGATCGGGGCATGGGCCTTCGTCGACCACTACGGCCCCGACGACATCGCCGACGAGCCGGGAATGCAGGTGCCGCCCCACCCTCACATGGGCCTGCAGACCGTCAGCTGGCTGCACGACGGCGAGGTGCTGCACCGCGACTCCACCGGCAGCCTGCAGACCATCCGCCCGCGCGAACTCGGTCTCATGACGTCGGGCCGGGCGATCTCGCACTCGGAGGAGTCGCCGAAGTCGCACGCCCGCTTCCTGCACGGCGCCCAGTTGTGGGTGGCACTGCCGGACGCGCACCGGCACATCGACCCGAAGTTCGAGCACCACGCCGAACTGCCCACGGTCACCGCCCCCGGCGTCGAGGCGACCGTCCTCCTCGGCGACCTCGACGGGGCCCACTCCCCCGGCAGCACGTACTCACCACTCGTCGGCGCCGACCTCACCCTCACCTCCGGCACCGAGACACGCCTGCCGCTCGTCCCCGACTTCGAGTACGGGGTGCTCTCGATGTCGGGCGAGGCGCACGTCGACGGCGTACCCGTACTGCCGGGTTCGATGCTCTATCTCGGCTGCGGCCGCACCGAGTTGCCCCTGCGGGCCGATTCCGACGCGGAGCTCATGCTGCTCGGCGGCGAGCCCTTCGAAGAGGAACTCATCATGTGGTGGAACTTCGTCGGCCGGTCGCAGGAGGAGATCGTGCAGGCTCGCGAGGACTGGATGAAGGGGACCCGATTCGGCGAGGTGAAGGGCTACGACGGGGCGCCTCTGCCTGCGCCGAAGCTGCCCGACCTCCCTCTCAAACCACGCGGAAGGGCGCGCTGACGGCGAAACGTCAGTCGCGGCCGTGGATCGTGTCGGATGAACTGCGGTCGCTCATCGAGCCGTTGCCGCCCCCGGCCGGGGGGAAGTTGGTGGAGGGCCGTCCGCGGGTCCCGGACCGGCAGGCGCTGTGCCGGATCTTGTTAGTGCTGCACACCGGTATCCAATCTCCGTCCACGAAATTCTTGCCGGAGCCACAAAACCAAGTACGCGGACAACGAACCAGCCCGCCTGCGCGGCACCGGCCTCTGGTCAGAGGCGCGCAAGCGCATCGGCCCCTGATCCACTCCGCACACCTCGGGCCCATGGCGCAGCCTGCCTCCATTGTCATCTAAGCTGCACGGCGGCTCGTGGGGGCGGTGGGTCCGCGCGCGGGTGGACAGATGGCCCCGGGGAGAAGTGAGGCATGCCGGTGATCTGCGTCGGAGGCATGATCGGGATCGGCAAGACGAGTGTCGCCGAGCTGATCGCCAAGGATCTGGGCAGCGAGGTCTTCTACGAGAGTGTCCAGGACAACCCGATCCTGCCGCTCTTCTACACGGCGACGCCCGAGGAGATCCAGGCCAAGCGCTACCCCTTCCTACTGCAGCTCTACTTCCTGCAGACGCGGTTCGCCGCGATCAAGGAGGCGTACAAGCAGGGCGACAACGTCCTCGACCGCTCCATCTACGAGGACTGGTACTTCGCCAAGGTCAACCACGACCTGGGCCGCATCAGCTCCCTCGAGATGCAGGTGTACGAGGGTCTGCTCGACGAGATGATGCGCGAGATCGACGGCCTGCCCTACCGCAAGGCGCCGGACCTCATGATCTACCTGCAGGCGGACTTCGAGACCGTGCTGCACCGGATCGGCCTGCGGGGCCGCGCCTTCGAACAGGACGAGAACCTCGTCGAGTACTACCGGACCCTCTGGTCCGGCTACGACGACTGGGTCCACAAGCACTACTCGGCCAGCGAGGTTCTCGTCATCGACATGAACAACACCGACGTGGTGAAGAACCCCGAGGATGCGGCCCGCGTGGTCCGCGAGGTCAGGGACGCCCTGGCTCAGACTGGACGCCCGGTGGTATGACCTGCCCCGGTACTGCCGCCGGATAGATCCAGTGTGGCCGCAGCCGGATTGCTGCTGCCCGGCTGCGGCCACTCGATGAGCTGTCAGAGGGTGAGCATCACGGTGCCGCCGTCGAAGTAATTGCCCATGTTCTTACGGACGGACACAGTGCCGTCGTTGATCACGTAGGCGAACAGGTCGGCCTTCTTGTCGCCGTTGGCATCGGCGAACCGCAGGACGCCCATGTCCTTGCCGTCGACAAAGCGTCCCCACCCACTGGACCAGTCGGTGCCGCCGTCGAAGTGCGTGCCCATGTTCTTACGGACGACGACCTTGCCGTCACGGCGATGCTCGACCAGATCAGCCTTGCCATCACCCGTCACGTCCGAGAAATACAGACGGCCCAAGTCCTTGCCGTCGACAAAGCGTCCCCAACCACTCGTCCACTCGGTGCCGCCGTCGAAGTGCGTACCCATGTTCTTACGGACGACGACCTTGCCGTCACGGCGATGC
>NZ_JBHVZA010000009.1:30101-88848 GCF_042880275.1 Streptomyces sp. NPDC058308 | reverse complement strand
ACGGCGATGCTCGACCAGATCAGCCTTGCCATCACCCGTCACATCCGAGAAATACAGACGGCCCAAGTCCTTGCCATCGACAAAGCGTCCCCAACCGGAGGACATGACCGTGCCGGCCGCGAAACGGCTGCCCAGGTTGCGGTGGTAGACCACATCACCGTTGGTGCGGTGGACGAGGAGGTCGGCCTTGCCGTCGCCGTCGATGTCGGCGGGGTGGATCTGGTCACGGTGGCTGACGTCCTTGACCCAGCCGGCCAGATCGTCGACCCGTGCGTCCACCGCTTCGGTGCGTGTGGCCTGCGAACCGAGGCACCCGCCCTGCCAGGAACGGCTGTGCAGCGAGACCAGTTCGGACTTGCCGCCCTTGACGCGGAGCAGGGGCCCACCGGCGTCGCCCTTGCAGACCGACGCGCCGTCCAGGCCGGTCAGGGCGGCGGTGGTGTTGTCCGTGGAATCCACCCGGAAGGACCCGGTGTGCAGCGCGTCCGGTACCCAGGTGGTCTTGGTGCGGCCGAACCCGGCACCGGTCAGGGTTTCGCCCGTGGCGGGGGCATCGCCGGCCACGGGCACCGGGGTGACGTCGGCGACGGGCTGCGCCAGGCGGATCATGGCGACGTCGCGGTCGTCACGCGGGACCACCTCGATGATGTCGATGCTCTGCTTGCCCACCGTGGCCGTGGACTTCAGAGCCGGTTTCCCGGCCGGAACGTCGGCGCCGGGGGTGGTCGCGAAGCAACTCGTCGCGGTGAGCAGCCACTGCTTGCTCACCACCGCGCCGGAGCAGCCGCGGAGGGGGTCCTTCCCGCCTATGTGGAGCTGCGCGGTGAAGGAGTGGTCACCGGCCGGGGCGCGGTCGCCTGTCAGAGCGTAGGCGGTGGGTGCCGTGGCGAGCATCGCGATGGCCGGGGCACAGATGGTTGAGGCGAGAGCCGCCGCCAGGAGACGGGGCGCCCGCACCGAGCGGGTCTTGCTGCCGGACACGTGTTTCGTTCCCTTGTTTGTGGACTGGTGAAGTGCTGCAGGGCGCATCGAAGGCGTCGTGGAACTGCGGAATGCCGCGTGCCCGCTGTGCGCGTGATGTCGGGCGGGGGCTACTTGGACGTGCGGATCTCCAGGAGGACGTGCTCACGCCCGCCCGGGTCGACGGTCTCGCCGACCGGCTTGAAGGTGTTCTTGTCGACCGCGACCGTCGACTGCTTGCCTTCGGCGCTCAACTTGAGATCGGCGTCCATGGCACTGGTCTTCACGCCGTAGACGGCGGGGATCTCCATGGTGAGATAGCCGGACGTGCCGGTGGTGCGGAAGCAGATGCTGTCGTTCCGCCGCGAGTAGACCTCCATCAGGCCGCTGGCGGAGCCGCACTCGGCGAGGGTGATGTGTCCGTCGCCGCGCTTGAGGACGATGCCCTTGTCCTTCAGGATCCGGTCGGCGTCGGGGTAGTTGAAGTCCTCGACCGCGTAGCCGGGCTGGCTGTCGGCGGCCGCGGCCGCCTTGCTGCCGTCCGCCCGGGGCTGAGCCACGGCGTCGCCCGAGCCGGTCGAGGGGAACAGGGCGACGATCGCGACCGCCCCGGCTGCCGCAGCAGCGCCGATGACACAGATCCGCCGTATGGGATTCATCAAGTGATGTCCTTTTCACGAAATAGAAAGGGAATGAAAAGCAGAGAGGGGAAATTCATACGCATTCCCCACCGGAAGCGATGTCAACACAATCACCCCCCTCACGGAAAGTCCAGCCGGAGATGGCAGTGAAAGGCATGGATCCCGCATGATCGAATGTGGAACCCATCACGCGGGACGAGGGTCACCCAAGGAGATATTCCCTGACCAGGAAAGCAAGTACGGCGGCGATTCCCAGGGACACGAAGACCACCGCCATATAGAGGCCCGATGGCTGCTCCATCTCCTTGCCCGCAGCCTGAAGTTCTTCGTTCCTCTTGATCTGGGGACGGCCGAGGACGATGAGCACTGCCAGACCTGCCATGCACCAGGCGTACATCTCAAGGGACTCCGCCGCGCCGTAACCACGGGCCGCGGCGCTCCCCCAGATGCCGAGCGCTCCGATGCCGGCGGGAACGACGAAGAAGAGAGGAACCAGCGCCTTCTTCTTCGCTTTCCGGATATACGGCAGCATGGCGAGGCCGGGG
This sequence comes from Streptomyces sp. NPDC058308, assembly GCF_042880275.1. Classification (NCBI taxonomy): domain Bacteria; kingdom Bacillati; phylum Actinomycetota; class Actinomycetes; order Kitasatosporales; family Streptomycetaceae; genus Streptomyces; species Streptomyces sp. NPDC058308. Next base: position 86,702 of record NZ_JBHVZA010000009.1, on the reverse strand, counting down.
AGAAATGAAAACGCAGCCGCGAGCACCATCCACTGGCCGACGGAAAGGCCGGAACCGAACATGAAGAACTCTTTCAGACGGGAAGGGCGAATGGACGGGTGACGGCCGGGTACCGCCACCCGTCTCTTTTATTTTTCTTCTGCTCTCGCGGGACGGAAGTCCGCTACCAGGTCAGCCATCCAATGGTCGTGGTGACGATCCCTCCGGCGGCGTCACTGATGGCCGAGCCCACGTTCTTCACGCCGTCCTTGGCCGCCTTGAAGCCGTAGCCGAGCTTGCTGGCGATCGCTCCCTTGCCCATGAAGATGCCGCCGAGCGCGAACATGCCCAGGGACTCCTTGAACTGCGCGCTCCACCAGCCGCGTCCTATGCGGTCGTCGAAGCCGTGCGCGAGGACGTTGAACCCCTGCGCCACCCACGACGCGCCTCCCAGAATGGCCCCGGCGGCGAACAGGAACGGCGCGGCCGGGGCGCCGATCCCGGTGGCGAGTGCGAGACCGCCCAGGCCCATGGCCCCCAAGCTCAGCGTTCCCAGGACGGTGCTGGCCTGTGAGGTCGCGTCCTGCCATTCCTGGGCGTTGTGCCCGAGCCAGGTCCCCGGCTGCTCGACCTTGCACTGGTCGTTGGCCGACGTGTCGGCAGGGTTCTTGCTGTTCGCCTTGGCTTCCTTGGCCTTACGGACGGCTTCCCTGGCCGCTGCGGCGGCCTCGGCCTTCCGTTTGGCGATGGCGATGCTGCGGGCCTCACCGGCGGCGACCGCCGCGGCCTTGGCGTCCTTGCCCGCCTGGACGGCGGCCGCCTTCGCCTTGGCCGCGGAGGCCTGCGCGGAGTTGGCCGAGGCGACCGCGCTGCCGGCGGAGTCGTAGGCCTGGTTGGCCGCGTAGTTCGCCGTGCGGGCAGCGGTGCGGGCGGTGGTGGCGGCCTTCTTCGCGCTCTGCGCGGAGGTCCGGGCCTTCTCCGCGGACGCGTCGGCCGCCGCTGCGTTCTTGCGTGCCTCGCCGGCCGACTCCGAGGCGTCGTCCGCGTAGTTCTTCGCCCTGATCGCCCAGTCGGACGCCTCCTTGGCCGCCTTCCTGGCCTCCGCAGCCGCCTTGGAGGCGTGCGCGGCGTCCTGGAGCGCCTCGGCGGCCACCTTCGCGGCATGCGCGATCGACGCGCGGATCGCCGAGATGTGGCTGGCGGCGTCGTGGTCGACCTGCGCGATGTGGTGGTGGTCGCGTGCGACGAAGAACCGCCGCATCCGCGCCGGGCCCTCCAGGACGACCTGGCAGGCGGACTTCAGGTTCGGGCCGCCGTCGTTCAGCAGCCGGAAGACCTCGACCTTGTCGTCCTCCTGAAGCGCCTCGCCGAGGCCCGAGGTCAGGAACTGGTCCAGTGCCTCGGCACTGCCGTCCGAGAGAGCGGCCTCTGCGGCCTCCTTGACGGCCTTGCCGGGCTCCAGCCCGAGGATCTTGAAGACCGCGACGCGGTTGTCGGTCAGGGAGGCCTTGATCCGGCCGGTCTCCAGGAACTTGGTGGCAGCGTCCGGATCATCGCTGTCGATCGCCTTCTGCGCGGCCTCGGCCACGGCCGCCGGGGCGACCTCGGCGAGAACGAGGACACTTTCGCGGTCGTCCTGCCGCTGGGCGGCGACCCGGTCGACGTCGATCCAGTTCAGGACGTCCGCATCGGTTCCGGCGAGTGCGAACTCGGCGGCTGCCCTGGTCCAGGTGCCATGGCTGTCCAGCAGTCTCGCGGTGGCCTTGCGACCCGCCACGGTGGCCTTGGCCCGGTCACCCGCTGCGAGGGCCTGCTCGGCCCCGGCGATGAGGTCCTTGGTCGTCTTGTCGGCCTGTTCGGCCAAGTCCCGCTGGCGCTCGATGCGTTCGAGGGTCTCGGCCTCCTGCTTCGCCTGTTCGCGGGCGAGTGCGATGCCTGCCTGCGTGTCTTCCTCGATCCGCTTCGTCTCGGCTTCGCGGGCCGCCTTCTCGACCTCCTGGGCCTCCTTGACCGCGTCCATGGCGGTGTTGGCGGCCTTGACGGCTTGTTCGGCGTACGCGGTGGAGCGCTTGGCGTACTCGACGGCCTTGCCCGCGTTCTTCGCCGCGTCCTCGGCAGCGTCGGCGGCCTTGTCCGCGTGGTCGGCCGCGGAGTTGGCGGCGCGATGCGCGGTCGCGGCCGCGGCGGACGCCCTGTTGGCCAGGGACTGCGAGGTGGCGGCGGCGCGGGTGGCACGCGCAGCCGCGGAGTTCGCTTCGCCCGCGGCCTGGCGTGCCTCACGGGCCTGGGAGGTGGCGACTCCGGCGGCGTCGGCGGCGTCGGCCGATGCGGTCGCGGCGGCAGCGGCGTTCCGGGCCGCGGAGGCGGCGGAACCGCCCGCCGCGGAAGCCTGCTTCGAGGCGGTCGATGCGGCGTCGGCGGCCTTGGCCGCGGTGCGCGCCTTCTTCGCGGCGTCCCTGGCGCCCTCGGCGGCCAGGCGCGCGGCGCGGGCCTGGGAGGCGTCCTTGGAAGCGGCGATGGCGGCGCCGTAGGCACGCGAGGCGGCCCGGCCGGCGGTGGCGGCCGCGGCGGCCGCGGCCTGCGCGGCGCGGGTGGCACGGGCGGAGGCGGCCTGCGCGGTCCGCGAGGCGTAGATCGCGGTCGTCGCCGCGGCGGCCGCACCGCGGGCGGCACCCGCGGCCTTGTTGGCGGCACTGGCCGCCTTGTCCACGTCCTGCTTGGCGGCCTTGGCCTCCTCGGCCGCCGTGAGGGCGGCCTGCTTGGCCTTCTCCGCGGCGGCCTTGGCCTGGTCGGATGCGGCGACGGCGCGCTCCGTGGTCGCCTTGGCCTGCCTGCCCTCGCGTTCGACGATGGCGACGAGCTGATCGATCGTCGCCTTCTCCTCGTCGCGGGCACGGGCGATGTGCTGGCCGGTGACGAGGAACCAGTGGATCGCCTCCGGAGTCCCGTCGGCGAGTGCCCGCTCGGCGTACTTCTTCACCTCGGGCGAGGCACCGTTGAGGAGGGTGAAGACCTCGACCTTCTCGTCCTCGGCGTGGGCCGTGTACTGAGTGTCGGTCAGAAACGCGTCCAGGGCCTTGCGGCTTCCCTCGGCCAACGCCTTGGACGCTTCGCGCTGGACGGCCTTGCCACCGCCGCTCATGACGGTGAACGTCTCGACGCGCAGGTCGGTCACCAGAGGCTTCTGCCAGCCGTCCGACAGATACGTGTCGATGGCCTTATCGCCACCCGACAGTGCCGTGGAGACGCTGTCGCTGACCGACTTCCCGGCGTAAGCGAGGGACTCGAACAGGGTGAACCTGTTGTCCTCGGCGCGGGCCCGGTCGAAGCCGGTCGCCAGGAAGGCGCTCACGGAACCGGTCGTCAGGGCGGCGGCAGCGGCCTCCTTCACCGCCTTGCCGCCGAGCTTGTACGCCCAGACGACCTTGCCCCGGTCGGTGTCGGGCAGACCCGCGTCATCGGGAATGTCGGGCAGACCGGCAGCGTGGGCGCGACCACTGCCGATGGTGGGGACAGCGGCAACGGCCGCTCCGGCGGCGATGCCCACGAGGAGCGCGCGTCGGCTTAGGAAGGTGGCAGTCAAGAAGACAACTCTTTCTCGAGAATTCAGAACCGGCGTTCTACCTGTTGATTGTTTTCATGCTGCCGACTCGCCTTTTCAATAGCCCCAGCGGCCAACAGGAAAACCCCCAGGAAATACCGGGCCAATGAACGCCGCACTCAAGCGAACCGGGCAGACGCCAGGATCACTACAGCTGAATCAACCCCCACTCGAAATGCAATAAATCGCCACGAAGAGCCACATCTCCCCAGTTGGGCAGCGGAAAGCTCCCCGTCTCAAAACCCCCTTGAGCGGCTAGTTCATTAGAACAGCACAACAATCCCCCAAAGTGGACATTTAGGGACCAAGTGCTCGATTACAAAATCGTAACGAGAGGGGCTCGCCACGGGGGCTTCGTGTAAACGAGAGGGGGTCGCGCATCTCCCCAGCCGCCAGGTCGCTTTACCTCCACATTGCCCAACTCTCGCCCGATGGGAGGGGCTTGCAAAAATGGGGCACCGCAGGCGAGCGAAAAATCTACTTCTTAAGGGTTCCTGCGTAAGCTGGGCCGGACTTTCGCCCCATGGAGGATTTCGTAGAAAGCTACGACGTTCGCGGCGGTTCATCCCAGGGCTGTGAGACTCGATGCGGCCGCGCGGGCGGTCCCTCACTTCCTCACGCGGCTGCGGCCGCCGCCCCTCAGAGCTGCGGGCCACGTCGCTTCTGACCTCGCCTGAGTCGTTCCGCGATGCCAGCGGGAGTCACTTCCGTTCGTACGGCAACGACCGCGATCAGCTCGGGAGTCACTGCTATCAGCCGCCGGCGGACGCGCTTCCCCCCTTCCTCGATAGCTCCGGGCCTGTGCCGTCGGCGAAGGCGCAGGTCCGGGTGGAGCGCCCTCGCGAAGCGAGGACGTACGACCTGGACGGGCGCCGAGCGACGGCCATCATCGGTCCGCGAGGAAGAGCGTCAGCGACATCCGAAGTCATCGCGAAACGGCATCCGTTCGCACCTCCACAGCCACTGCCAGGAGAAGCTCTTGCGCCCGTCGGCACGGGCGTCGGGGCAGGGCCGGTAGATCAGCCGGGAGCGTTCGCCGGGCTTGTAGCAGACCAGCGCGGCGACGGACAACCGGCGCCGGGAGCGGCCCCGGACCCGGATGACGGGGGGTGTGACCGCGGCGCGACCAGGTGCGGATGGGTGGGCGGCGCCAAGCACCCGGTGCCTACGCAGATCGTTCACGAGGTGTCCTTCTTCTTGGTGCGGCGAATGATTCGATTGATTACGGCCAGTCGTACGCAGTACGCCAAGGAGGCGACGGCCAGGGTGGGGAGGACCGCCAGGGTGGGGTTCACCCAGGCCGGGACCAGGTCGTAACCCGCGTGGCATCTTTCGTGCAGCGGGTACCACTGCCCGAATTCGCGGAAGTGTTCCCTGCGGTACGCCGAGTCGTAAGCCTGGCCTGCGCTGTGGCATTCCTCTTCCGTGTCCAGCCCACCGGCCAAGGCGCCGATGAGGTAGGTGATCCCAGTCCCCAGCAGAAGGAACACGGCAGTCACGGCGAACCAGACGGGACTGCGCCGCCAACTTCCGGCGAACAGTGGGTAACACCAGAGCCCAATGAGGACAGGCACAAGGATCAAGATGATGCTCATGGAGTAGCCCTGCCCACCCTCCCCTGCTCTACCTGGCGCCGACCGCCCGCTTCGCGGCCCGCCTGCGGTAAGCGGCAAGGTTCTCCTTCGTACTGGGCAGCCTTGCGGTTCTCCAAGCCGATGAGGGCGAGTTGGAGGGCCGCGAATCCCTGGCAGAACTCGGCGCACTTCTCCTCGCCACCGGCCTGGTGGCCACCTGCCGTCCCGCCCCCCCGGCCGGGCCGCCGCATCGCCGCCAGTAATGTCCCCTCGTATGGACAACGTTGAACTGAGCGACGCCATAACGGACTTCGCGAGTCTCGTCGGTCGCGTCGAGGAGACCGGGGAGCGGGTGTGTGTCACCGACGGCGGCGAGCCGACGAGTGTGCTCCTGCCCGCGGCGGAACTCGCCGAGCTGGAACACTTCGCCCAACGGGCCCCCGATGGCGCGCGGCACCGGCCCAGATCCGGTTCGGGGCAGGGGCACCCGTTCGGCCCGGACCCGCAGGGCCCGTACATCCGGTATGTGCACGCTGACGCGGGGCGGATGACCTTCGTGCGGGACCGGGTGGTTGTGGCCGAACTGCGGTCCGTGGCGGAGCTCGACTGGCTGGAGGACAGGGCGCGCACGGGCCGCCAGAGTTACATGCCGCCGAAGCAGGTGGCCGCGTTCGAGGAGTTCCTCGCCCGCCAGGGCCCGGTGGGCGACGGCGTGGCGTGGATCGCCGGCAGTTGGCGCAACCAAGAGCCCTTCACGAAACTCGTGTTCATCAAGGGACCGACCGCCGAGGACGTCGCGCTCTCCTACGGGGCCGACGCACAGGACATCGCCGACGGGCTGCTGCTCCACCAGGTCGAGGAGCGGGACGCACGGGAGGGCACCGACGACCTCACCCGCGTACTGGCCTTCGGGGAGGAGAATGGCTGGACGTGGCTGGGCTACCACGACTTCGACCATGCCTTCTCGCGCTCCCTCGACCCGCCTCCCGAGCAGCAGATCACGCTCAGCGCGACCATGGCCAAGGCCATCTACGACTTCAGCTACTTCGAGGACGGGGTGTACCAGAACCCCTTCCCTCTCGAGGACGGCGCCGAAGACCGGCGGGACATGTACGAGCTCATCTGGTACACCCCGGGGGAGGTACCGTTCGCCCCGGAAGCGCCGCTGTCCTTCCTCAACCTGCACCTGCGCATCGCGGAGAAGGCAGGCAACTGGACGGACAACATCGCGCTGTTCTTCGAAGGCCTGGAACGAGCCTTCGGCCTCGCCCTGCCCCGGGACGCGATCACCTCCGGTAACGTGCGCTGCGCCCGTCCTGCCCGTCGCTGAACCAGGGGCGGGCCCGGACAGCGGCGAGGAATTGGCTGCTGCCTGCGTTGAGTTTCCGCACGGCCGGCTCGACAGGCCGGGCTGGTCGACATGCCGGGCTGGTCCACAGCTACACCACGTGGTCGTGGGCACGTCAGCGGCACCAGACGTCATGCGGTGGTCACGACGGGCGCGTGCGATGTGCCAGGTGAGAGCCCGTCACGGGATGGACGCCTGCTGGCCAGTCAGGGCGCGCGGCGGCCACCACGGCGGCGACGGGGGATCGTGGGTCGCCTCGGCTCCAGGTCCTCCACGTCGTGTATGAGGTCGACGCCTTACTGGCCCTTACAGAGCCGTTGAACGTGGCGGTGGGTGATCAGACAGACGGCAAGGCCGAGGAATGCTTCGTGAATGTCGTCGCGTCGTTCCCAGCGGATCCGTAGGCAGCGGAAGCCGTGCAGCCAGGAGATCGTGCGCTCGACGACATAGCGGAAGATGCCCAGGCCGGTGCCGTGTGGCTGACCCCGCTCCGCGATGACCGGTCGGATCCCGCGTTGCCAGAGCAGGCGCCGGTACTTGTCGTGGTCTCTCACGACGGCGCTACCTGGACCCTCAAGACGCTCACCTCGCTCAAGAACACCGAGGTCACTATTGCTACTGGCACGCCCGTCGAGGTCACCCTGCCCAATGATCGGACGGGCACCGCCACGTCACGCTGCCCTCCGGGGAGACCGTCTACAACCCGGTTCGTGTGATCGCCAGCAACGCAGGCAGCGAAGTGATCTTCACCCTGCGCCGCCGACCGGAGATGAGCGACGCCGACTTCGAGCGTGACGCCAGCATGGTTGCTGCCGACCTGTCCCGCCTCAAGGAGCTGATGGAATCCGCCTGAGGTGCCCTTCTGCCGGGGTCACGGGGACGGAGAGAGCCGACAATGACCCGACCTTTATCCGACTTCGATGGCCAGTGATCCAGGTCCGATGGCACGGGACACCGGCGCTCGCCCCGCCCCTGTGCGCCCCGTTGCAGGGCCTGGTTACTTCTCGGCGGCGGCCTGCTCCTCTGCGGCCGTGACCGTGGCGGGCTTTCCGTCCTGGAGTTGCTGGAGCTGCTGGAGACGCTTCAGCGTCGCGCTGAGCATGGCCCGCGCCCCCGAGGGGTCACCACCGGTGTTGCCGTCGATCTGCACGCGGATGACGGTCTTTCCCGAGCGGCTGTATCCGTCGACGTGGTCCTGCACGGTGTACCGGGGAAGGGTCTCGCCGTCGCCCAGCACCGCTTTGGTGAGGTCCGCCTGGGTGAGGTCCTTCGTGATCGGCTTCGGAGCCGGAGAGGCGACCTGCTTGCTGCCGCCCTCGCCGTTGGAGGCGGAGTCCGGGGCGTCGCTGCTGGAGGAGCAGGCCGTGAGGGCGGCCAGCGCGACGAGTGCGACGGCAGGGGCAAGTGCGAGGCGTACATGCGACACGAGCAGAGCCCATCCGCCGTGATCATGAACCGGCAGTGCCTGCGCCCTTGAGAGCCAGTCCCCTGTGGGAGGGATGCCGACGGTGCCTGAGCGAAGCGAAGGCACCGTAACTACTTGATGGTCTTGCTTGATGTTTTTACTAAAGGCGCCTGATCTACCGGGACCCGGATCACCGGAAGCCGGTTTCACCGGCGCCGGGTTTTCAGGCCCCGGTGATGCTTCGAGGCCGGGCTGATAGGTCGGCCCCGCTCCGCACTCGTACCGCGCTGCTGCTCTGCCTCGCGTCGATGGCGCTCACAGCGGCGACCCGTGGTCAGTTGGGGGGCACCCGGGGACCGGGCAGAGGGGGGGCGCGGGGTCGGCCGGGCAGGGGGGATCACCTCCGGGGCGGGGCATCGCACACGTACCACGTTCCTAAGCACGCCCCGCGGGTACTCACTTGATCGCGAAAGCTCTGGCACAGCACGCAAGGGAAGGTCTGTCATGACCAAGCGTCAGCAGAAGATCAACAAGAAGCGCTCCCCGTACAGCCCGCAGAACCTCAAGCGCGTTGCTCGGCAAACAGGCGTCAGGCGAGTTTCCGCGGGAGCCTTCTCGGAGGCAACCGCTATGGGAAAGGAATACTTCTCAGCGGTGTTGCATTACGCAACGGTCTACGCGCAGCACGCAAGGCGCCGCACAGTGTTGGCCACTGACGTTCAGCACGCACAGGAAGCGCTGAGCGCCGGCCGCGATGACTCCGGGCCCGAGAAGGGATAGCGGGGCGGGCGTAGTTGAACCGCCGCTACCGCCGTGTTCGGCCCCCGGGCCAACCGGGCGTCGTGTTCGGCCCCCCGGGCCAACCGGGCGCCTATTAGGGCGAGTGCACACCTACACACACCTCTTTGCACTCGCAGGAGCACAGTCAGGAGCGGCACGGAGCGCTGTTAGAGCGGGGCACCAGTGGCCCCGAACCCCGTTGCGGTCCTGAACTGGTGGCAGTCGTGGCACAAGACCTGAATGTTGCTGTCTGTGTCCTCGCCTCCGAGGGAGATCGGGCGCACGTGGTCCAGGTCCACCCCGTCCGCGGGGAAGTCGCCCAAGCACCAGTCGCACCAGACCGAGTCTGCTCCGCCCTGCTCGCCGAGGCCGCCGCCCACCGCAAACTCGACACCACCGAATCGGTTAGCGACGTCCTGGTCTCGCGGCTGCGGCGGCTGGCCGACCTGCCCGCCGACACCTCCGCCATGCCCGAGCCGGGCACCGCCACCCCGCAGAGCGCCGGGCAGTCGAAGCGGCCTTCCAGCGGGCGCAATACCCGGCCCATGAAGGCAAGGTGATTACTGAACCTGCAAGTTGCAGCAGGTCAGCGGCCTGGGCACTCTCCGTGTGGCTGATCAACGACGAAGAGGGGGACAGATGTTTCGACGACGTGCTGACCGCGAGTTCCGTGACGCCCAGCTCGCCGGCCAGGCTCTGCTGGAGCTACAGGCGACTTGGGCGGTGCCCGTCTTCGTCAGCCAGGCCGCCGAGCCGGATCCAGGTTCCGCGGTTTCGCAAGCACTTCCGCCTGATCAAGAGCACCGATCGAGCATTTCCGGCCCGGCGGGCGCGTCGCCATTCCGGGCGGGGAAGAAGCGCGCCGTCGGCGCGGCAAATCCGGAGACCCCACCGCGTACGGCGAAGACCCGCGTCGCGGCACAAGCTTCGTCACGGACACCCCGGCCATGAGCAACGTCGTCGCGGCCACCACCGCGGCAAATGCCTGGAACCCGTCCCTGCGCGTCGCGAGCGCCGACGCCCCGCCGACCCCGAGCACGCCGGCCACCGGCATTCCTCCGTACACGGATCTTCCTCCACTCGCTCCGGGGACGGACCACCGCCCGACCGCCCCCGTCCCGCCCCCGCCCCGGCCCGGTCGGCAATGCAGAATTCACGTCGCGCACCAACGCTCCTCGCGGCGCCTGGCCATGTCCCACAGGGACCGCACATACACAGCGTGCTGGAACATGTCGTAGGCGAGTTCAATGGCGAGCGTGCCCGCGAGCAGTTGGCCACGCCACCCCGCACCCCGCGCCGTCACGACCTTCTCCGCGACGAATATCAGGCCGACCGCGAGCCAGAAGCGCGAGAAACGGGGCCTTCCCCGGGCGAGCATCCACGCGGTGAACACCAGATAGAGGGCGAGGAAAACCACCGAGAGGCCCATGAACGCCTGGCGGACGATATAGGGGGCCGTGACCCGGGTCCAGCCGTAGTCGCGTAAATTCTCCAGCGCTCCGCGCTGCCAGCGCAGCCGCTGGTGCCAGAGTTTCGGCAACGTCGTCATGACTTCGGTGACCACGCCGCAGCCGGGCGGCGAGATCGTACGAAAACCAAGCGTCCGCACCGCCTTGGTGATCTCGTCGTCCTCGGTGAGCGAGGCGAGGGAGTAATAGGACGTGCCGCCGCCGAGACGCCCGGCGCGCCGGGCCCGTTCGATCTCGCGCAGCGTGGCCACCCGGAAGAGCGTGGCCGTGCCCGTGAGCACGTCCGCGCGATAGCCGCGCCGCGCTATCTCGCGGGCGTAGCGGTGGAATTCGATGCGCTGGAGCGCGCCAAGGAGACCGCCACCGTCCTCCCCGTAGAAGATTCCGCCGACCGCGCCGACCGTGCGATCCATAGCGTCGATGGCGCTGGCGAGGAAGGTCGGCCACAGCGTGGTGTCGGCGTCCTGGACGAGCACCAGGTCTTCGTCGGCGAGCCCGGGCAGGGCCCGGCCGAGGGCTTGGTTGAGAGCGCCGGCCTTCTTGTGCCGGTTGCCCTCGGAGGCGATGACCTCCGCGCCTGCCCGGCGGGCGATGTCGGCGGTCGCGTCGGTGCAGTTGTCGGCGACCACGACGATCCGGTCCGGAGCTCGCCGCTGCCGGCGCAGCGCCGCGATGGACGCGGCGATGCGCTCGGCCTCGTTGTGCGCGGGGATCAGGGCCACGATCCGGGGCCGGCGCGTACTTGGGGAGCGGCGGCCGGCGAAGAGCCTGGTGCGTCGCATCGTTCGATCAGGCGCCGGAGTGCGGCCGGATCGTGACCGTGGCGTGCCCGGTGGCGAAGATCGGAGCGCCGATCTCGAAGGCGACGGTCACCGGCCCCGTGGGGGCGTCGTGGTCCACGCCCATGGCCGGGTAGACGGACGCCCACTTACCGGGGGCGAGCTCCAGCGGGAGCGCCTCGCAGGTCAGCGTGCGGTTGCCGTTGGTGAGGACGCCCGGCACCACGGTCTCCTCCGGGTCGTCGTCCTGGCGGGTCATGACGAGGCGCTCCTCCAGGAAGTAGAGGCCCTCGGGGGCGGTGAAGACGGCCGGGTGCGTGCCGATGCGGCGGCTGCCGCGGTTGGTGAGGGCGAGCACCACGGGATACTGCCAGATCTGCCCCTGGGCAACGGTCGCCTGGGCGGGCTTGCGCTGCTCGACGGTGAGCAGGGAGCTGCCGCCGCCGGAGCCCTCCAGCCGGACGTGGGCGAGGAGCATGCCGCTGTGGCCGTCGGAGTCGGCGCCCAGGTCGGGGTGGAGCCCGGACCGCCCGGGGTTGGCGAATCGCACGGTCACGTGCTGGTGTCCCTCCGGCACCCGGAAGGCGAGCCGCCGCTTGTGCCAGGCGGGGTCGTTGACGCGCTCGTCGCTGTGGGAAGCGGTGCCGCCCTTGCCGGAGTAGTACTGGATGTAGTCCTCGCGCAGCACGATGTGGCCGTCGGTCTCGACCTCGACCCGCAGATACGTGGGCCGCTCGATGCCGTGTCCGGGCCAAAGGTTGTAGCCGTGGTAGAAGGACAGCTCGTACGCCTGGCCGCCGGTGGCCTGGACGTCCTGCTCGATGAAGCCGAGCGTGCCAGGTCCGTTGATGTCGATGACGTTCTCGGTGCTGGCGAAGGAGTGCTGCGCGTCGTCCGGGAAGTGCCCGTCGGCGGCGCCGTTGATCAGGTCGACGGCGTCCTGGGCCTCGGCGGGGTGCTCCACCTTTCCGTGGCCGGTGTACCTGCCCCAGGTCCAGCCGCCCAGGCCGAGGAATTGATCACCGTTGAAGCGGCCGGCCGCCTTGATGCCGTGGTTCCCGGTCTGCCAGTCGCTCCCCTCCTTGAAGGTGTACTCGGAAAAGCTGCCGTTCTTGATGAGATTCATGACCGTCCTCGTTCGTCGGTGATCCGTGTTCATCGGTCCGCGCCGGACGTACGGGCTCATGGCGCCGTGACGGGCATCCCGCTCCCAGGTATTAATTGATCCCTGTATCAGCCAACTGGCAGCCCCTGCCATGGAATAGGGGTGAGGAGGCATCGTCAACACCCTGCGCGGGCCATATCGCTTCGTGTGCCCAACAGGGGTCTACCTCGTATTACCGCGAACACGCAAGTCAGTCCGTCTGCGCTGTGCACCGATTCGGCGTGAGGAGAGAAAACGGGCCGCCCGGAGAAAGTTGTTGCGTCGATTTCCCGTAACGTGGGAGGGGTGTCAAGACCGCCGGAAATCCGCTGCCTTGCAGGCCGGGGCGGTAGTGACGGGGCGATTTCCAGCCGTATGCCGCGTACCGCGCATTGTCCGAAGAGCGAGGTAATTCTCGCCGTCGGGGGTGGGTAGGCTCGCTCATGCCGCCGGATCGGCAATTGCGTCACTCCGCGACCAGGCATCCATTTCGCATGGGTCCGGCTGCCGAAGCGTCACGAATTCGCTCACACTTTCCACTACTTCCGAACGAGGTGGTGTGCCGCGTTGCGGCGGCATTCCCCGTGCGGACAGGAGAACTCAGCGATGACCACGAAAAGCAACGCCACCACCCAGGCAGCGACGTTCCCGGACGGCACGATCATCACCGCGGCGGGCAACGGCCAGGCGGGATTCGTCGCCGACGGCGGACCGGCGGTCGGCACCAAGCTGCACTACCCCTACGGCGTGGCGGTCGACGGCTCCGGCAACGTCTACATCGCCGACACCCACAACCACCGGGTCCGCAGGATCACCCCCGAGGGGGCCATCACCACCGTGGCCGGGAACGGCGACGCCGGCTTCGTCTCCGACGGCGGGCCCGCCGTGGCCACCCGCCTCAATTACCCCACCGATGTGGCGGTGGACGGCGCGGGCAACCTCTACATCGCCGACCGGCACAACCACCGCATCCGCAAGGTGACCCCCGACGGCAACATCACGACCGTGGCCGGGAACGGCAACGCCGGCTTCATCTCCGACGGTGGACCGGCCGTCGCCACCCCGCTCAACTACCCCTGGTCGGTGACGGTCGACGAGGCGGGCAACCTCTACATCGGCGACACCAACAACCACCGCGTCCGCAAGGTCGACACCCGCGGCACCATCACCACTGTCGCGGGCACGGGCCAGGCCGGATACGTCTCCGACGGCGGCCCCGCCGTCGCCACCAAGCTCCACTATCCATTCGGCGTTGCCCTGGACTCCGCGGGCACTCTCTACATCGCGGATCGCTACAACCACCGGGTCCGCAAGGTGACCCCCAACAACATCATCACCACCGTCGCCGGGAACGGCAACGCCGGCTACGTCGCCGACGGCGGCCCCGCGGTCGCCACCTCGCTCAACTACCCGGTCGGCGTGGCCCTGGACTCCGCGGGCAACCTCTACATCGGCGACACCAACAACCACCGCGTCCGCAAGGTGACTACGAACGGCATCGTCACGACCGTCGCGGGCACCGGCACCGCCGGATACGTCGCCGACGGCGGCCCCGCGGCGGGCACGCACCTCTACCACCCCCACGGGGTCGCGGTGGACCGCTCCGGCAGCCTGTTCATCGCGGACGGCTACAACCATCGCATCCGCCGGGTCTACGGCGTGGCCACCGTGGTGCCTGCGACACCTCCCGTGGCCGATCTCTACGGCAAGGTCCTGGCGCCCGCCTCGGTGCCGCGCGGCCAGGAGTTCGACCTCGGCGCCCAGGTCCGCAGCAGGGGCCCCGCCGTGGTCGACGGCGACCTCGTCACCGTGGTGCTGAACCTGCCGTACGGGCTGGTCGGCGCAGTCGGTCCGGACGCCGGTGAACGGCGGCTCGCCCGCACCTTCGCCGGATCCCAACTGGCCCCCTTCGGCGCCTCCCTGGACGGCGTCTTCCGGGTGGTGGCGCCCGCGGCCACGCAGCCGGGGACCTACGAGGCGAGGCTGGAGATCCAGTACGGCGGCGACCTCAACCTCAAGGACAACACCTTCACCCTGCCGATCACGGTCACCGTGCCCGCGCCGGTCGCCGACGAGACCGCGCTGACGGTCTTCCAGGAGGTCGTGCCGGAGAGCTCCCCCGGCCAGACCAGCCGCTGCAATCTGCGGTTCCTCGCCCCCACCGGTCAGCCGGTCAACCCCGGCGTGATCATCCAGCGCTACACTGCGCCCACCGGCTTCGTCTTCACCGGCCAGCCCGTCTTCGCGTACCACGGCACGGTGGAGGGCGTGGTCTCCGGCGCCCTCGACCACGAGGTGTACGACTCCGGCCGCACACTGATCATTCGCAGCAATCCGCATCTGAACACCACGGCCAGCGACACCGGCAGCCTGGTCTACACGCTCCCGATGCGCGCCACCCAGGACGCGACGGCCGGGCTCAAGAGCGACGGTTCGGCCAGCGTCGGCCGGCACGGGCCGATCCAGCTCGTCGGAAAGGTCATCGGGTCGAGCACCGGCCTGTCCGTCCGCGTGGACCAGTCCCGCCCGGAGAACGCCACCGTACGGCCGGGACAGCAGTGGGTGTACCCGGCGGTGTTCACCATCACCAACACCGGCACCCGCACGATCGGCACCCAGCGGCTGGTGCTCACCGCTCCCGAGGGCCTGCGCTTCACCCAGGACCAGTTGGCGATGTCCCGGGAGGGCGAGAGCCAGGAGATCGTCAGCCCGGCCGAGCGCTCCAACGGCAACCGCACCCTGACCTGCCGCGAGGTGGCGTTCGACCTCGCCCGTGGCAAGTGGGCGGTCGTCTACCCGGAGATGGAGGCCGACGAGGCCGCCGAGCCGGGCACCGTGCGGGTCGGCCTCGAACTCGGCAGCCCCGCGATCGCCTCGGGCCTCGCCACGCTCACCGTCGAGGACCGCTAGTCGCCTCCGGGCGGTTCGCGCAATGTCCACGTCGGGCCGATGAGTTGAAGGCCGCGCGGGCAGCCGACCGGAAGCTGACCCGGGTCCTGAACCAACGACCACGACGCTACGGCACTGGGCCAAGGGCTGTGGCTGCCCTTGGCCTCCGGTAGTGCCGCTTGCTTAGGTTCGCCGTTACCGGTAGTCCGTTTGCACCTGGCGGTAGAAGTCAGGGGGCTGCCGGTGGTGACCGCGTCGAGGAGGGCCTGAAGCTCGGGTGGCGGGTCTTGGTCGGTCCAGGCTCGCCACCAGCGGGGCGGAAGGGTGGCCGGGGTGAGCCAGGAGCAGACCGCGCGTAAGGCCCTGGGCCAGCAGGGCGGTTGAGGCTGGTGGGGTGTGTCGACATGAAGCGCGACGGCCTCGACGTAGCCCCTCAAGGTGGCCACGCGTCTTCGCGGGTCAGCCGCGCGGTGGCCGCATACGCAGTGCTCGAAGTGCGCCCTCGTCCGGCCCGTGCCCTCGTCCGGCACCGGAGGCGGCGGTGGCGCCTTCTACTGGGAGTCGATCTCGGCGATGAGGGCCTCGACCCGGGTTCTGATCTGGTCGCGGATCGGGCGGACCGCCTCTACTCCCTTGCCCGCAGGATCTTCCAGCACCCAGTCGAGGTAGTGCTTGCCGGGGAAGATCGGGCAGGCGTCGCCGCATCCCATGGTGATGACGTAGTCGGAGGCCTGGACGGCATCAACGGTGAGACTTCTCGGCTCAGCTGCGGAGATGTCGACGCCGACTTCCTTCATCGCCTCGACCGCGGCCGGGTTGACCTGATCGCCGGGGATCGACCCGGCGGAGCGGACCTCGATCCGGCCCCCGGCCAGGTGCGTGAGAAATCCGGCGGCCATCTGTGAGCGGCCGGCGTTGTGGACGCAGACGAATAGGACGGACGGCTTGTCGGCCATGGTGACCTTCTCTCTCGTCGCGTGGCGGATCCAGTCCTCACATCAGCCCTCGCTGGTATCAGCAGGCAGTGATGTGACACTATCAGCGCATGCTGACTTCAGTCGACCCTGATGTGGTCCGGGCGCTGGGTGACCCGCTCCGCCTGCAGATCGTGACTCTGCTCGCCCAGGAGACGCTCTGCACGACGCACCTGGTGGAAGAGACCGGCGCCAGGCAGACCAACCTCTCCAACCATCTGAAGGTGCTGCGCGAGGTGGGTCTGGTGGAGACCGAGCCGTGCGGCCGCTTCACCTACTACAAACTGCGCCCTGAGGTCCTGGCCTCGCTGTCCGGGCAGTTCGCGGAGCTTGCCGCCTCCGCTCGCACCGCGGCCAAGAACAAGAGGGCCTGCTGATGAGAGAGAAGGCCTGCCGATGAGCCGCACGGACACCACCCCGCAGCGCGACCAGCAAGCGCCGTCGGGGGACGGCATCGTCGCCAAGCTCTCCACCCTGGACCGCTACCTGGCCGTGTGGATCCTGCTGGCCATGGCCGTCGGCCTGGGCCTTGGCAGGCTGATCCCGGGCATGAATGACGCGCTGACGAAGATCGAGATCGGCGGGATCTCCCTGCCGATCGCCGTCGGCCTGCTCGTGATGATGTACCCGGTGCTGGCCAAGGTGCGTTACGACAAGCTCGACACGGTCACCGGCGACCGCAAGCTGATGGTGTCGTCGCTGGTCATCAACTGGCTCGTCGGCCCGGCCGTGATGTTCGCGCTCGCATGGATCTTCCTGGCGGATCTGCCGGAGTACCGCACCGGGTTGATCATCGTCGGGCTCGCCCGCTGCATCGCGATGGTCATCATCTGGAACGACCTGGCCTGCGGCGACCGCGAAGCCGCAGCCGTCCTGGTCGCGCTGAACTCAGTGTTCCAGGTCATCGCCTTCGGCCTCCTGGGCTGGCTCTACCTCGACCTGCTGCCGGGCTGGCTCGGCCTGGGCAGCGGCGAGCACCTCGACATCCCCATGTGGAAGATCGCGCTGAACGTCGTCATCTTCCTCGGCATTCCGCTGCTGGCCGGGTTCCTCACCCGCCACATCGGCGAGAAGAAGATGGGCCGCTCCGGCTACGAGACCACGTTCCTGCCGACGATCGGCCCGTGGGCGCTGTACGGCCTGCTGTTCACGATCGTCATCCTCTTCGCCCTGCAGGGCAAGACCATCACCTCGCAGCCGCTGGACGTCGCGCGCATCGCGCTGCCGCTCCTGGTGTACTTCGCCCTCATGTTCTTCGGCACGTTCCTGCTGGGCAAGGGCATGGGTCTGCCCTACGACCGCACCGCGACCCTCGCGTTCACGGCCGCGGGCAACAACTTCGAGCTGGCCATTGCCGTCGCCATCGCCACCTTCGGCGTCACCAGCGGCCAGGCCCTGTCCGGCGTCGTCGGCCCGCTGATCGAGGTGCCGGTGCTGATCGGCCTGGTGTACGTGGCCCTGGCCTGGCGCAGGAAGTACGCCGTTGACGCGGTGGGCACGGCCTCTTGGTCCACTCGGCAGAGGTGATGGGGATCGGCGGCGGGCAGTCCAAGCGCCGGACTTCCGGCTCGGACACCGGGCCCACGGACCAATCCGTTCGGCCTCGCCGCGAGCCGCTGGGTGACGGCCGATGCCAGGCAGGGTCGTAGGTAGTAACTTTGTGGTACTAGTTTTAATTTGATACCACATTGGGGCCATCGCAGAGGAGAAGCCGTGTCCGACCACGGGAGCCGCGTCAACTTCCAGCACGGGCAGGAGTTCCTGGCCGCGATCTCCGAACGCTGGAACTACCAGATCCTGAGGGAGGTGTTCTTCGGCGTCGGCCGCTTCGGTGAACTCAAGCGGAATCTGGGAATCTCGGCGAGCATCCTCACCGCACGGCTCAACAGTCTGACCGAGCTGGGCCTGCTCACCAAGCGCGCCTACCGATCCGACAAGCCGTGGTACGAGTACACGCTCACCGACAGCGCCCGCGAACTCGTCGTCCCCGCCATCGCGGCCGTCACACGTTGGGCCGAAACGCACGCGACCGATACCGATGTCACGCACCACCCACTGATGCACACGACATGCGGCAACCCCACCAATCCGTACCTCGCGTGCAGCAGCTGCCATCAGCCGGTGGACGCCTCGACCCTGCACCCGACGACCGCCGGGGAGAGCGGTGCCGGCCGGCAGGGCGGGTCGGCTCCCGCGGCGCCGGGCGACTGAGCACCCCGATCCGGAACTGGGTAGTAGCGTTCTGAAACTAGTAGCTCTACAGTACTACTTACTGAACGTCTCTCAGATTGCGGAGAGGACCGATCATGACCACGAATTGGCTCGAAGGGGTTACCGAGAAGCTGATCCCCACCTCACTGGGCCTGATCAACGTGCGCGTCGGCGGCCGTGGTGACGGCCCCGCCCTGGTGTGCTGGCCGAGCCTGATGATGGACGGCACCATGTGGCAGTACCAGTACGAGCACTTCGCCCCCACGCACCGCGTCGTGCTCATCGACAGCCCCGGACACGGCAGGTCCGACGCGCTACGCAAGATCATCGATCTCAAGGACTGCTCCGACACGCTCGTCGAGATCCTCGACGCGCTCGAGATCGACAAGTGCGTCCTGGTGGGCAACAGTTGGGGCGGCATGCTCGCCGGCGTCTTCCCGGCCTACTACCCGCAGCGGACCGCGGCGGCGGTCGGTATCAACTGCACCGCCTCGCTGCCCACGACGTTCGAGAGCATCTGGGCCGGCGCGCTGTCCGCCTTCCTCTCGCTGCACGCGAAGATGCCACCCCTGGCCGCCAAAGCGGCCAAGGCGGCGTTCGCCGGCCCCACCGCCGAGGCCACCAACCCGGAGTTCGTGGAATTCACCAAGTCCGTTCTGCGGGACGACCCGAAGTCGGTGGCGTGGGCACTGCGCAGCATCCTCATAGGACGCAAGGACGAGCACCGCCGCCTGAACACCATCAAGAACGTGCCCGTCCTGATCATCGCCGGTGAGGAGGACAGCCAGTTCCCGGTGCACGTGGTGCGGAAGATGGCGGACGCCATCGAGGGGAGCACCTTCCGTGTGCTCCAGCACACCGCGCACCTCGCCGCTCGCGAGAACCCCGAAGGTGTCAACGCCGAGATCGGCGCCTTCCTGGCCTCCCTGCCCGCAGCGGCCTGACGGGGAGACCTACGCCATGACAGACACCGCACACGCGACGGCCGTACCCGACTGGGTCCTGAAGTTCATGGACGCCATTGACACCCTGGAGTTCGGTGAGGGTTTCGCGCCGCTGACCGAGGACACCGACATGTTCTTCGGCACCGAGCACATCCACGGCGTCGAGGCCATCAAGGCGTTCTTCGTCAGGATCGACGAGCCACTGAACATCACCCACGAGGTCCTGGAGTACTGGACCGCGGGCGACGGCGTCCGCCTGCTGCGCGGCGAGGCCACCATGTCCAAGAAGAGCGCGCCGCACCAGGAGGTGCGCGCCCCCTTCATGCACATCTTCTCTCTCGACCAAGAAGATCCGGTCCGCGTCCGCACACTCCGCATCACCGCGGGCCCGCTTCGGACCGACGCCGTGATGTGACCCCATTCCGGGGCCCGACGCGAGTGCCCGGGCCCCGGAACGTAGACCGTGTTTCAGGAAGCGGGTGACTCGTGGGGGGCGAGTCCTTCGAGTCCTTCGGCCAATTCCATGCAGCGCAGGCGGGCCGGGGAGAAGTCGTAGGGCATCTTTCCGGTGGCTTCGAATGCGCTCATGGACTCTTGCCCCCTGCCAGAGCTCTGGCCAGCCTCGTCCTCGTCTTCACCCTCACCAGCGGCAGCGGCAGCGGCAGCGGCAGCGGCAGCGGCTGGAGGGTGCAAAGCGTCCCAGGAGTCGAAGAGCGCGTCGTCGCTCTGAGCCAGGCCGGAATCCTCAATGACGGCTTGCAGCACCTTTTCGAAGGCGTGCCGTTCGCCGGCCACCTGGGTCACGCGGGGGTCATCGACCGCGATCGTGTCATCGAGTGCCTCCTCGGCGGCATCAACACGGTCGGATTCCTCCCGCAGATCCGGGTGGGTGGCCAGGGCGATGAAACGGGTGGCCTGGACGGCCGCACCGAGCGGGCCGAAGATCCGCTCGGTGACCAGCAGACCGTCCAGGTCCGCCTGGC
This sequence comes from Streptomyces sp. NPDC058308, assembly GCF_042880275.1. NCBI lineage: Bacteria > Bacillati > Actinomycetota > Actinomycetes > Kitasatosporales > Streptomycetaceae > Streptomyces > Streptomyces sp. NPDC058308. The sequence goes on along the minus strand of NZ_JBHVZA010000009.1, from coordinate 66,622 downwards.
GCAGGGAGCCCTCGGGCAGGCTCTTGAGGCGGCTGGTGACGAAGTCGGAGAGCAGGCCCATCCTGCTGCCTTCGGTGCGCATGCGCTGCACGGCAGTCCGCTGCCGCCGCAGTTCTGCTTCCTGGGCGACGAGGGTTTCCTCCAGCCGTTCCAGGATGCCCGCGATGCCGTGGTCGCTGTCACTGTCGCTGTCGCTGTCGGCACGGGCACAAGGCGTGTCGGCGAAGGCGACACGGATGTCGTCCAGGGCGATTCCGGCGTCGGCCATCTTGCGGATCCACAGGAGCCGGATCATGTCTTCGTAGCCGTAGCGGCGGCGGTCGTCACTGCCCCGCTCGGGTTCGGGAAGCAGGCCGATCTCGTGGTAGTGACGGATCGCCCGCGGTGTGGTGCCGACGAAGGCCGCCGCATCACCGATCTTGACCTGGCGCGGCGGGATGAAGGACGAATACATGAGCGGGGCCTTCCTCAGTGGGGCGGGACGTGAGCCCACCGGACCACATACCGCTAGGGAAGGTGCAACTCCATGCACTCCGCCCGGCATCCATGCCAGGAGATGCACGCCCTGCTCCGTAACGATCGGTCCGCACGCCCTCTGCCAGCGCATCTACCCCGCGTACGCCATCACGTCATCCACCGAGGCATTACCTCCGCAGATCACCAGGCCGAGCCGTGTCTCGTCACCGGTCTTGGCGAGGACGCGGCGGGCGGCCGGAAGGAGACACCCGGCGGCGGGCTCGGCCCACACCTTGGCATGTTCGGCCAGCTCCCGAACACCGGCAAAGGCCTCTGCCTCGGGCACGACCAGTACCTCGTCGACCAGGTCGCGCACCATGGTGTAGGTCAGTGGTGACACCGTGGGCGCACCGAGCGTGGTGATCCGCGAGTCAACGTTCACCTGTACCGGCCCGCCGTGGGTCAGCGCCTGCGACATCGCGTCGGCGCCGGTGGTCTCCACACCCCACACCCGCACACCCGGGCGCCGCGCCCGCAGTGCCGCCGCCACACCGGCGATCAGCCCGCCCCCGCCGATGGAAACCAACACATCCGTCAACTCGCCCGCATCTACGGCAAGTTCAAGCCCCACGGTGCCCTGCCCCGCGATCACCACCGGATCGGCGAACGGATGCAGGAGCGTGAGCCCATCGGCCTCCAGCTGTTCCATGAGAGCGAACGCCTCGGCCATGGTGGGGGTCAACCGGACGTCGGCGCCGGCAGCACGGGCGTACGCCACGGAACGGGCCGGTGCGGCCTGCGGCATGACCACCGTGGCTCGCACGCCCAGCGCGGCCGACATCTCCGCCACGGCGACACCGTGATTGCCGCCGGACACCGCCACCACGCCGGCCGCACGCTCTTCGTCGGTCAGGGTGAGCAGCTTCGCGACGGCACCCCGCGCCTTGAACGACCCACTGCGCTGCAGCAGTTCGAGCTTGACCGTGACCGGCACGCCGAGCAGCGCGCTCAACCCCGGACTGGACACCGTGGGGGTACGCACCACGTGACCGGTAATCTTGGCCGCTGCGGCCTCCAGCTCCTCGACACCGATCATGGCGCCCCCTCCACATTGCGTCGTACGCGGTCTTCGTCTGCACGATACGTGGGTGTGCTCCGGGGCTTTCGCACCAGACCCTAGACTTGTGATTTATCTTTGGGCGTCACGCAGAGCCAGGTGTCCGAGCATTGGTCAATTCGCTGAGTGGAAAACGGCTTCGGCGATCTCGCGCACGCGGTCCATGGTGATGCCGGTGTGTTGTTCGACGGCAAGGGGGTGGCCGGTGGCCTCCAGTTCGACGGACGGGCGCTGGCCGACCTGCCTGGTGTGGACGTGAGTCTTCAGGTTGATGGTGCTGAGCGAGTAGAGACCGAGTTCGGTGCTCAGCCATCCGAAGTACGGCTCTTCGGCTTCGCGTTGCGGACTATCCCAGAGGTCTGCGGCACGGGAGAAGTTGTCCCGGCTGAGGGAGACCCAGACCGACCACGAGAACACCTCATCGCTGCCGATGACCGGTATCTCGATCAGGCCCTTGACGAAGTAGTACTGTGCCTGGATGACGCACTGATCGGACGAGAGCAGGCAATCCGGTGCGTCCGCGAAGCTCTCGTCCCACACGTAGGGGGCCGTGGTCGCGTAGTGCAACGGCAGTTCCGCATGATGCTCGCCGCAGCACGAGCAGGTAAATCCGCGATCGCTGGTCATGGGCAGGAGCCTAATGACCGATGCCAGCGCTGCTCACGTCAGCATCCGGTTGCAGGGGCCGGGCCTGTCAGAAGAGAGCCTGGGTTGCCCAGGGAAGGACGTCCGGGAACTTCGCACGGGGTCGTACTTCAGGTCGGCCCTTGCTCTTCGCCGGCGATGCAGGCGTTCTTCGCGCGATCGTGTGCCGTGGCGAAAGGGGGATTTGATCAGCGCGAAGGCTGTGAACATGGTTGCCCCGGCCCGGGCCTGGACGGGATGCGTTGGCCCACGTGTCCCGGTTCCGGGGCGACTTCTCTGCGTGCCTGACCACCCGGCGTGATGAACTGTTCAAGCTTGCCGAGGCGGTGCTGTGTGCGGACGGCCCGGTGAAGTCGCCAGTCGATCTGACGTTGACGCCTGAGCACCGGCGGGGGCACGGCGGGATGTACGACGGCCTGAACAACGGTCACATCGACGTCGAGCAGCTGCGAACTGTGATGGCTGGCCTGTCGCTGCCACGGTTACCTGGTGGGCGGCTGGTCCTGGCCGTCGACGTCCCGCCGTGGCTCCGCTCCGACGCACCGTGCTCGGCGGAACGGCTGTTCTGCCACGTCTACGGCCGGGCGAAGTCCTCGTCTCAGTTCATCCCGGGCTGGCCGTACTCCTTCGTCGCCGTCCTGGAGCCCGGGCGCACCTCCTGGACCACGGTCGTGGACGTGGTCCGCCTGGGACCGGCTGATGATGCCACCGCAGTGACTGTCGCCCAACTCCGCGTGGTGGTCACGCGGTTGTTCATGGCCAGTCAATGGTTGCGCGGCGATCCGGGGTCGTCATCGTGGGCGATGCCGGCTACGACGTCACCCGCTTCGCCTGGGTCTTGCGGGACCTGCCGGTCGAGCTGATGGGCAGGGTCTGCTCGGACCGGGTGATGCGACTGCCGAAACCACCCCGCGTCTACGGCCCGCAGGGCGGGCGTCCAAGCACAGGCCGGAGTTCCGCTTCAACAAGCCGGAGACCTGGCCCGAGCCTTCTGTCGCCCAGGTGACAGCCCCTGGCGACGCCAGGCTCTTCGCGGCCCTATCCCTACGCGGTTCCTCCTCCCCCACAAGGGTGAAGAAGGGTCATACCCTCACATCCAGACGTAGCCGAAGGTGTAATCGAAGTGGCCCCTCGTCGTCGACGCTGCCCCGGACACGCAACGGCTGGTGTCCGGACAGTAAGCCGTAAAACACCGATCCGTCGGCTCGACGTCCGCGGCTGCCGCTGACCGTGCGTATGCGGATATCCGACCAAGGGAGCACCCCCCATGACTGCTCAACTCTCCCCGCAGCCCCTGGACGCATTTCTGAGGTCCGTCGCCTCGACCACGTACGAGGAAGCACGCCGACTGCCCGGCGCCGCCGTCGCGAGCTCACGAGACTTCGACGAGCTTCAGGCGTACGTCATGGATCTGTACGAGGGCGTCAGCGCCGTCGAGAGCTACGTCGAAACCGATGGCCAGGTCGTCGACTGCGTCCCCGAGGACGCACACCCCGCAGCGCGCCGCTGGGGCGGCCTCGCCGTCGCTCCCGACCAAGGGCCCCCTCAACTGGCCGAATCCGACGAGCCGATGACGCCGGATCCGAGGTCGCGGGAAGCCATGAGCCCGCCGCCTCAGAACGTGCTCGCCGCACGGACCGCCCCCGCGGGCACCACACCCCTGTACCGCACCACTCTCTCGGGACTGTGCCGGTTCCGGACCCTCGCGGCCTCCTCAGCGAAGGAACGACCGCTCGACCTCGCGGCATCCGCGGACGCCGCGGCACCGGCAGCCGCGCTCGGCAAGCGATATGCGACCGGCGAGCAGAACATCCCCTGCCTCGGCGGGGCAAGCCGCATCAACGTGTGGAACCCGTTCGCCGCGGCGTCGAACCAGTCGACCTTCAGCCAGCAGTGGTACTACGCGGGACTGGAAGGCCCCATCCTGCAAACCGTGGAATGCGGCTGGCATGTCGACATCACGAAGTACGGCAACGCCACGCCCCACTTCTTCGTCTTCGCCACCCGGCGGAACTACGAACCCGACCACTCCTTCTACAACGAAGCAGGCCAGGCGTTCCAGCCGGTCGCCAACCCGTATGTGCGTCCGGGCGCCCCCTTGGCGGTGTCCCAGAGCAACGGCACGCAGGTCGAGTACAAGATGGGCTTCTACTTCACCAACAACGCCTGGTGGCTCTACTTCGACGACCACCCGATCGGCTGCTACCCGGCGGCATGGTTCAACGGCGGACCGATGGCCACCAGCGCCGTCCGCGCCAAGTTCGGCGGCGAGGTCGGAACTCTGATCACTCAGTGGCCCCCGATGGGCTCCGGACGACACGCGTCGGCAGGCTTCGGACAGGCGGCGTACCAGCGCCTCGCGGCGGTGAACCCCGTGAGCGGCGGTGCGGTGCACGCGACCCTGTCGGACGCGGGGTCGGTGAGCGGCCCCTGCTATTCACTCCAGATCACCAACAACTCAGGGCCCGACTGGGGAAGTTACCTGTTCTTCGGGGGGCCGGGCGGGAACTCCTGCTGAATACCGCCGCTGCGCTGCACAAGGGTGGATCAGGGGGTGGCAAGGCTCAACGTCTTCACGACCGACGTCGACCGACTCCTCGGCGTAGTCATGAGCGGCACGGGGAACGCCCTGTCGCGTCGTCCTTCACGTAGGTGGTGCGCTCTTGTGGGGTGAGGCCGCGGTTGACGGCGTGGCAGATCTTGCGGAGGGCGGCGTCCGGTTGGAGAGGGGCCGCGTCCCACAGTCGTACGGCGCCCTCGTCGCTGCCACCCGCTATGTGCTTCCCATCGGGGCTGAAGGCAAGAGCCGCCCTGCTGGCAGTACGTTGGGGGAGCGCGTAGCGGAGCTTGCCGGTCGCGGTGTCGTAGACACGGATCTCGCCGTCGGTACGGCCGTTGAGCACAAGGCCGTGCCCGTCGGGGCTGAAGGCCAGGGCCCCGACCTTGTCGGCGCGCTGCGGCATGACAGTTCGCAGGGTGCCGCTTTCAACGTCCCACACCCGTACGCGGCCCTTGAGGTCGCCGGCGGCCACGGTCTTCCCGTCGGGGCTGAAGGCTGCCACGGGAGTCAGTGCCGAGAACGCCTGGAACCCCCTGAACAGGCGGGTCCTGCCTGAGGCAAGGTTCCAGGACTGCACCACTCCTGTCGCGTCACCGGCAGTCAGCAGGTCTCCGTGAGACGTGAAGGCGATGGCCAGTACATGGCCGACGGGCTTGGTGAATGCGGCGCGTACCTTGCCGGTGGCCACATCCCACAAGCGCACCACCGCCCTTTCTGACCGTTCGTCGGTACCGAGGCCGGCCAGGCTGCGCCCGTCGGGGCTGAAGGCCACGGAGCGCACCTTGGGGAACCCCCGCAGGGCCGTTGCCCGCGGGGTGCCGGTTGCCGTGTTCCACAGCCGCACTTCCCCGCCGTGCGGACCGGAGTTGCTGCCCGTGGCCAGTAAGCGTCCGTCGGGGCTGAAGGCCATGGCCGCGGGCTCGTCGGAGCGCGGGATCGTGGGTGCCCGTGCCGCTTCCGCGGTCATGTCCCACAAGCGCACATCACCGTCTACCGCGCTGCTGGCCAGGGAACGGCCGTCAGAGCTGAAGGTCAGGTCGCCTATGAGGGCGGAGTGGCCGGCGAGCATGGTGCGGGCCTTGCCCGTGGCCGTATCCCAAAGCCTGATGCGCAGATCACTGCCGCTGGTGGCGAGCGTGCGGCTGTCCGGGCTGAACTTCAGGAAGATCACTTCGGCGGCCGGCACAAAGTACATCGCCCGGAGGCGGCGCTTGCCGAGATCCCAGAGGCGCACCCTTCCGTTCGCAGCGGCGGTGGCGAGCGCGCGGCCGTCGGCCGCGATGGCCACTGACGCCACCCGACCGCCCGGAACCGGCAGTGGAGTACGGGACTTGAGCGAGACCGTGTCCCACAGCTGTACGGTTCCTTGGCCTTTTCCGTTCATACCGCCTATCGCCAGAGTGCGCCCGTCAGGGGTGAACGCCAGGGCGTGCACACGGCTCACCGCTCCGTTGAAGGTCGCCCGAAGGCGGCCAGTGGCGGCATCCCACAGCCGTACTGGTCTGTCCTCGTCGTTGACAGCTGCCACCGTGCGAGCGTCAGGACTCACCGCCTTCCACATGTGCGCGGTGCCGCGCAACGTCGTGTGGTGCGCGCCAGTGACCGCGTCCCACCACCACAGTTTGCTGTCGTCATCGCCGCTGACCAGCAGACGTCCGCGGCGGTCGAACGCCAACGACGGAAGGCCTCTGACGATGCCGGTGAACGATCGTCTCGTGGTTCCGCTTGTCACGTCCCGCAGCTCCACGCGCGTCCTGCCGTCACGCAAGCCGCCGATGGCCAGCGTGCGTCCGTCGGGGCTGTACGCCGCCTGCACCACTTGGGTGAACTGACCATGCCCGAGACGGCGGTTGAGCGGTCGGCCGGCGGCGGTAAGGAGGCTGGTGGCGGCCTCCTGGGTGGCGCTGGTGTCGTAGGCGTGGACGGCCAGGAGGGAGGCGAGGTCGGGCTGGGTGTCGAGCAGGGCCGCGGACTGGGCGGCGAGCTGCCGGGATACGGCGGTCTGCCGCGCGGCCACCGCGCGTGCGCGCTGCTGGTCGCTGGTGCGGCTCTGCTGCCAGGCAAGCAGGCCGGCGGTCAGGGCCAGGGTGAGCAGCACGGACACGGCGATGGAGAACCGGCGCAGCCGTCGGGTCGTGCGGGTGGCTGCTCGCTGTTCTTGGTCGCGGACGGCGGTGCTGGTGTTCAGGAAGGTGCGTTCCAGGTCGGTGAGGTGGGTGTGGCTGTCAGGGTGGGGGAAGTGTTCTTCGGCGCTCGCCAGGCGGGTTCCCCGGTACAACGCGCCGGGATCTCGGTCGAGTTCGGCCCACGCAGTGGCGGCTTCGGTGAGGCGCCGGTGGGTGCGCAGACGTTCTCGGTCCTCCTCGATCCAGGCGCTCAGCCGAGGCCAGGCGGTGATCAGCGCCTCGTGGGCCAGGTCGACGGTGGTGCCCTCAAGGGTGAGTAGGCGGGCGCAGGCCAGCAGGTCAAGGACGGTACGGGTATCGGGGCGCTGGTCCTCCTCCAGTTCGCTCACGTCAATGGGACGGCGGGTGTCCGGTGTGCCCTCGCCCGGGGTGATCAGGCGCAGCAGGATGCGTCGGGCCGTGCCGGCCTGGGCCTCGGAGAGCCGGGTATGGACGTCTTCGGCGGTGTGGGCGATGGCTCCGTGCAGGCCCCCGGCGGTGTCGTAGGCCTCGTGGGTGAGGGTGCGGCCGCGACGGTGGCGCCAGGTTTCCAGCAGGGCGTGGGAGAGCAGCGGGAGGCTGCCGGGTTCGGTGGCGGCCTGGTCGACCAGATGGGCGGCCAGTGTGCGTTCCACGGTCAGCCCGGCCGCGGTGGCGGGTTTGACGATGGCCTCGCGCAGCTCGCCCGGGGTCATCGGACCGACGGGCAGGCTCGACTCCCTGATGGTCCTGGCGAGTTCGGGGTGTTCGAGGCAGCGGGTGTAGAAGTCGGCGCGTACGCCCAGCAGCACGCGCAGCCGGCTCCCGGGGTGGCGGGCGGCCAGCAGGCGGGTGATGAACTCGCCTCGTTCGGTGGGGTCGTGGCACAGGGTGAATGCCTCCTCGAACTGGTCCACGACCAGCCACGTGTCCCCCTCTGCCGCGGCAGGGGTCAGGGCATCGGCGTGGATGCGCAAGGGATGGGCGCCGGGGGTGAGGATGCGGATCGCCGCCGGGCGCAACCCGGTGTCCTCGATGTGGCGCAGGCGAGTGATGAGCCCGGCCCGCAGGAGGGAGGACTTGCCGCTGCCGGACGGGCCGAAGACCACGGTGACCGGGTGCTGTTGGGCCAGCTGTGTCAGGTGGTCGGTCAAGTGGTCCCGGCCGAAGAACAGATGCGCGTCGCCGGGCTCGAAACGGGCCAGGCCCCGGTACGGGGCCTCAGCGGTGTCCTCGCCGGCGGCCGCGGTCTCGCTCTCCTCACGGGCGGCGGCATGCCAGCGCCGCTCCCAGCCCTGTTCGTCACCTCCGCAGGCTTTGGCGTAGGCGAGCGTCAGGGCCAGGGAGGGGAGCTTCTCCCCCGCGGCGGCCCGGGACAGCGCGGTGATCGAGTAACCGGTGCGCTCGGCCAGCGACCGATAGGCAACACCGCCGGCCTCGTCGCGCAGTGTGCGCAACTCGACCGCGAACCGCGCCACGGGCCCCGCCGCCGGATCGACCGGCTTCTCCCTGCGCCCCATCCTGAATTCCCCCGAACTCCGGACGATCACCGCAGCGTCACGTTACGGGCCCGGTAAAAGCCGGACAAGTTGCCCGTCGGCCATACCTGGCGGCCCTCATCTCTCCGGGACTGGATGGTTTACCTGCGCTGACCTGGGGTGTTGAAAAACACCGCGGTGGTCGTGGACTCCCGGTTGAGCGGACTCGGCAGCAACCCGCGTGCCGCGGAGCGTGAGGACTGGCGCCTGGGATCCCTCTACGCCCGGTGCACGGCGCCGGTGGAATCGGCGCGCGAAGGGATTCGCCAGAAGCGTCGCGAAGCGTTCCTCAAGAGCCACGCCGCGGAGGTCGGACGACTCCAGGACACGCTCGCCAAGCGCTTGCACCAGGTGGAAGACAGCTACAGCGTCCGCTGGAGCTCCCCGACGCTGTGAGGCAGCCGTCCTGGTGAGGCGGGGTGGCCGACGTGGACGTGAGGGCGGGCCCGGCGTCGCCGGGCCCGCCCTCACGTGTGGAGCTGTGTGGTGGTCATTACTGGTGGGCAGGCTGCTCGGTCTGCGTCTGCTCGGGGCCGTCCGAGAGCTTGAGCCAGACGACGCCGCCGATGATCAGGGTGAGCCAGAGGGCCTTGACCGGAGTGAGGGTCTCGTCGAAGAAGAGCGGGCCGAGCAGTGCGGCTCCGACGGCGCCGATGCCAGCCCAGACGGCGTATCCGATGCCGACGTCGATCGTGCGCAGGGCCAGGCTCAACGCGAAGAGCGTCAGCAGGAAGAAGACGACCGCGATCAGCGACCAGGAGAGCACCGTGAAGCCTTTGCTACCTCCCACGGCCAGGGCGTAGGCGATCTCGAAGGCTCCGGCGAGGAGAAGGGTCAGCCATGCACGCGCTCGGTCGCCGCGGGCGGTGGCGTTCTCGGGTGCGGTGACGTTCTCGGGGGTGGTGGTGTTCTCGGGGGTGGTGACAGTGGTGGTGGACATGTGAGTTCCTTCCTCAGGGGCGATCTCGGCGAGGCCGGGGCAGGGTCGGGGTTCGGGTTCGGAGTCGGTGCCCCGAGGCGTCAGGCTGCTCCGCTGAGCTGGAGGCCGACGACTCCGACGATGACGGCGGCGATGCCCAGGAACTTGCGCCAGTCCAGACGCTGGCCGAAGACAAGAGCGCCGAGCACGACGATTCCGACGCCGGCGGTGGCGGTCCAGATCGCGTAGCCGACGCCGACCTCGAAGGTCAGCAGCGCCTGGCTGAGGAGGTAGGTGGCGATGCCGCCGCTGACCAGGGTGGCCGCGGTCCAGCCAGGCCGGGTGAAGCCCTGCGCCCTGCCGGCGGTAATGGCGACGGTGATCTCGAAGACGACGGCGAGAGCGAGGTAGAGCCAGTGCATGACGGGTGTCCTTACGTGGGGGTGGATGAGGAGCGGATGGTGAAGTCCTGGCGCCGCAGGTCGCGATAGCGGATGAAGGGGGCCAGGCCCCGCTCCACGGCAAGGTGCCGGGCCGCGGCGGCCAGCGGCAGCCGGTCGGTCGCGGCGGCCTCGTACCCGGCCCGGTAGTCGAAGCCCCACGCGGCGGCGGTGTGGCGATCGACGGCGAAGCGGACGACTGCGATGCCATGTGCGGCGGCGACGCGGTAGCACAGGGCACACGGCTCTCCCGTCGCCAGCAGGGTGGCTCCCTGCAGAGCGGAGCGGCCGCGGGTCTCAACAGCCCGGCGCAAGGCGACGACCTCTGCGTGGGCCGTGGGGTCGCCGGTCTCGCGGACGAGGTTCACGCCGGGTTCGCAGGCCCAGCCGTCGTCGGCGACGAGCAGCGCGGCGAAGGGAACTCCGCCGGACTCGACCTGGCGGACACCGGCCTCCACCGCGTCGGCCATCAGAGCCGTGAGCCGGGTCGTGTCCGCGGTCATGCTGCGGCCGCTTCGTACAGGGCTCGGCGGATCACGCCTTCGGTGGCGACGCCCTCGATACGCCGGGTGCCGATGACGACCGTGGGTACGACGGTGATGTTCATCCGCGCCGACTCGGCCACCGCCTGCCGGTGACGCTCGGCGTACTCCTCCTCGTCGAGAGCCGCGGCGTAGGCAGCAGGGTCGAGTCCGGCCTCCTCGGCCAGGCGGGCCAGTACCACGCGGTCCCCGATGTCGAGGTCTTCGCGGAAGAACGCCGTCATCACGCGCCGGTGGTAGGCATCGGCCCGGCCCTGCTCCGCGGCGTACTGGGCGCCCCGGAAGGCCAGCTCGGTGCGGGGCTGCGGCGAGAGGGTCGGCAACCGCATCGGCACCTGGTGGTGGCTTGCCATCGGGTACACGGCGCGCTGCCAGATCTCGGGCAGGTACGGGTCCTCCGGACGCAGGGTGGGCGCCGGACGGCGTCGCAGCTCGTGAGCGTGGTGGACGACCTCGACATCGGGCCGGTCCGTGATCGCGCGCTCGATCAGCTCGTCGGCGATCAGGCAGAACGGGCAGACGTAGTCCGACCACAGATGGATCTGAGCGGTCACGGCGACCTCCGGTTCCCCGAGGCACCCCCGGTGGGTGCGGCCCCTGAAGTTTCGGTCTTCACACCGGTGTCAACTTCAAGCAAGATCGTCGGGCGACACACTCACAGGAGGTCTCATGCGTATCGGCGAGTTGGCGGCTGCCACCGGCGTCAGCACCCGTTCCCTGCGGTACTACGAGGAGCACGGGCTCATCCGCTCCGAGCGCACCCCTGGCGGGTGGCGCGACTTCGACAGCTCCATGGTCGAGCGGATCGTGATGATCCAGCACCTGTTCGCCGCGGGCCTGGGCAGCGCCACCATTGACGAGGTGCTCCCCTGCATGGAGGCCCCGCTCGAGGAGCGCAACGGCGTCATGGAGCAGCTGTTCGCCCAGGAGGCCGCACGCCTGGAGGCCAAGCGCCGCGACATCGACCGCGAACTCGACACCCTGCAGGCGCTGCGCACCGAAACGGCCCTGCCCGGCCAAGCCCCGTGATCATCCCAGGGGCCAGGGCAGCGCGTGCCAGGGGAACCCGTGCGCCACAGACAGGGCCGGCGGCCGCCCCGCACGCTTCGTCGTAGAACTCACACCCCATCGCCTCGTTCTGCAACTCCGCAACTCCGCAACTCCGCGCGCGCAAAGCCGTGCCTGCAGCGCAGGAGTACTTCCTTCGAGCGATATCGCGGCAACAGCTCTGTTCCAGCAGCTCTGGAAGCGGGACCTTCGGACGAGGGCCTGGATCAGGCGGCCCCGAGGGAAGGACACCACCTTGATGAAGCTCACGTACGCCACCCGCGCCGTACTGACCGCAGGCGCCGCGCTCATTCTGGCCACCGGGCCCGCCTTCAGTGCGCAGGCCGCTTCGGGCACCTTCGTGTTCGACCGGATCGACGGCACTCACGGCGCGATCACGAATCCGACCAACGGCCGCTGCTACGACTTCGACATGCCCGCCTTCGGAGCCGACAACAGGACCGACACCGACGCCGTGGTGTTCGACACCTACGGGTGCTCCGGCGTGCAGCAACCGCTGCCGAAGCACACAGGCGAGACGTGGGGAAGCTATCGGGGGGAGAGCGTGAGGTTCGGCTAGGGCACTTCTGACGGATCTCCGCGGGAGGAGGAGCGGCGTGGACAGCCGTACAGGGCGAGCGGACCGATTCTCCGACAACCGGGCCATCACCGGCTCCGCACTGGCAGCAGTCGACTCGCTCACGAGGCGGCTCCGGTCGGCACATCGCCGGACTCACGGCGACCGGACTCGCGGCGACCGGACTCAAAGGGAAGCGGACTAACGGGGACCGGAAGCGCGGGGAGCCGAATCTGGGCGGGTGAGCACGGCGGCGAGTCTGTCCGTCGTCGCGGGCAGCAGCCGGTAGTACACCCACGTCCCGCGGCGCTCGGAATCGATCAGTCCGGCCTGCTTCAGGAGCTTGAGGTGGTGGGAGACCGTCGGCTGGGAAAGGTCGAAGGCCGGAGTCAGGTCGCACACGCAGATCTCCCCGTCCTCTCGGGAGGCGATCATCGACAGGAGCCGGAGGCGGACGGGGTCCCCCAGGGCCTTGAACACCTTCGCCAGGTCAGCGGCCTGACCCTCGTCCATCGGCGCGGTCAGCAGCGTCGGGCAGCAGCCGTCTTCGTCCTGCCCGAGCACCACAAGCTTCTGTTTCGACATACTTCTATATTGACGTTTTTCGATCCTGGGTGCAAGGTTGCACAAGGTTGTATCGAGAACCATCGATACAGCTTGATCCGGGGCCTGCCGGGTCCCGTCACCTCTGAGGAGTGAACGTCATGAGCGAGCAGCCCACCGACCTGCGCGAGACCGTCCGCCGACGCTATGCCGCGGCCGCCGTCCAGGTCACCGAAGGCGGCACCGCCTGTTGCGGACCGGCCGCGATCGAGATCGACGAGAACTTCGGCGGAACCCTCTATGCCGCCGACGAGCGCGACCAGCTGCCCGCCGAGGCCGTCGCCGCCTCGCTCGGCTGCGGCAACCCCACCGCCGTCGCCGACCTCCACGAGGGCGAGCGGGTCCTGGACCTCGGCTCCGGCGGCGGCATCGACGTCCTCCTCTCCGCCCGCCGCGTCGGCCCGACCGGCAAGGCATACGGTCTGGACATGACGGAGGAGATGCTCGCCCTCGCCCTGGCCAACCAGAAGAAGGCCGGGGCCACCAACGTCGAGTTCCTCAAGGGCACCATCGAGGCCGTCCCGCTGCCCGCGAACACCGTCGACGTCGTCATCTCCAACTGCGTCATCAACCTGTCCACCGACAAGCCCGCCGTCTTCGCCGAGATGCACCGCGTCCTGGCGCCCGGCGGCCGCATCGGCATCTCCGACATCGTCGCCGAGGACACCCTCACCCCGGCCCATCGGGCCGAACGCGGCGACTACGTCGGGTGCATCGCCGGAGCCCTCTCCTTCGCCGAATACCGCGCGGGTCTCGAAAACGCAGGATTCACCGACGTCGAGATCACTCCCACCCACACGGTCGCCGACGGCATGCACTCAGCGATCATCCGCGCCACCCGTTGAACAAGGCGCGCCCGAGGAGTCAGTCGGCGGGGTTCACGAACAGGTCGGAACGCGCCACCAGGCCAACGGACACAGGGGCGTTCCGGCCATCGAGGCACTAAACAACTCCTCGGGACGCTGAACAAGCTGAACAACTAATGCGATTTAGTCAATAGCCCAGCCGACGGGCCCTATTGGGGACATTCGCCTATCGCCTTCTCCGCCGAGCCCCATGCTTGACCGTACGCCGAAAGGTCCTCTAGCTTGACGGTCGCTTCATGCGGAACGTCATTCGATTTCACAAAGAGTCTCTCGTGGCATTGGCGGACGAGCGAATTGCCGTAGTGACGGGGGCCGCCGACAAAGAAGACCGAGGGCACCTCCATGGACTCGCTCACGAACACGTCCGTCACCGAGCCCGTCACCACGGAGCCGCAACCGGCCCGGCACACGCTGCGGATCGGCCGCCTCGCCGTCCCCATGGTCCTGGGGGAAATCGTCGGCTACCTGACCATGCTGATCCTGGTGGCGATGGTCGGTCGCATGGGCGACAACGCGCTGTACGTGCGCTCGCTCTTCCTGCCCCTCGGCATGGTGTTCAGCGCCATCAACGCCGCCCTCGCCGTCAGTACCCAGGTCGCCTGCGCGATGAGCAAAGGCAAGGGCGCCTCCGACGACGTCTTCCCGCTCACCGTGAGCATGACGAAGGTCTGGGTGGTGGTCGGAACCTCGCTGACCCTGCTGCTCTTCTTCGGCGCACCCGCCTTCGCCGCGCTCTTCGACGTGTCGGACTCCGCACACCACGAGTTCATCTGGTTCCTGAGGTGGATGTCCGTGGTCAGCCTGCTGGGCTTCGGACCCGCTCTCTGCGCGTCCGCCCTCCGTGGCTTCGGGTTCGCCCGGCAGGGTCTCGTCCTCACCCTGGTGAGCTCGGTCGTCGAGATAGCGCTCGTGGCCTGGCTCGGCTTCGGCGCGGGGCTCGGGATGATCAGCCTGCCCATCGCCGCCGCCGTCTGCGCCGTGGCAGGTACGACCGCGGGTCTGTGGCTGCTGCGCCGTGCGGGACTGTGGCGGCGCGGACAGCGTGCCCCGTGGCAGCCGGCGACGCTCGGCCACATCAGGTCCGTCGGCCTGCCCGTGGGCGCCACCCTCGGCATCATCTCCCTCTACAGCCTGGCCCTGGTCTGGGTGCTCGGCCCCTTCGGCGAGGCGACGGTGGCGGGCTTCTCCACGGCCTCGTCGGTGCAGAGCCTGATCATCATGCCCGCCCTCGTACTCGGCTCGGCCACGGCGATCGTCATCAACCAGCAGCGGGGCGCCGGTGCGTACGGCAGCGTGGCGCCGACCTACCGCAGCGGCATCCTGCTGTCCTTCGCCGTCTTCTCCGTCATCGCCCTCGCGACCTTCTTCGGCCGGGAACCCATCGCCCGGCTGATGACCGGCGACGCCGAGGCGACCGCGGTGGCCGCCCGTTACCTGGCCATCGTGGGCCTCACCTATGTGGTCGAGGGGCCGGTCCTGGTGGCGCTGACCCTGCTCGAGCACGTCGGAGGCGGCGGCCGCGCCGTGGTCCTGAACATCGTCTACTTCGGCGGGAACATCGCGGTCGGCCGCTGGGCGGTCAGCGCGGCCGACAGCCCCGACGGCCTCTACTGGACCGTGGCCGTCTCCAATCTGGTCAGCGCCGTGGCCCTCTTTGCGGGGGCCGCCTATGTACGCAAGCTCGTCGCCGAGGCCAGGAGATCCGAGGCGAGGGCATGCTAGGGATCCGAGTCGAGCGCATGCCCGAGGTGGATCCGGGCCACGTCCAAGCAGGTGGTGAACAGCGGGCGCCGGAGCTGGAGTTGGAGCCGCCGCGTAATCGCAGGTCATAAACCCCTGCGACATCGGCGGTCATCCCGGGATACTGATCGCCATGGATGAGGTCAGGGTCGTCGTCGCTCATCACGAGCGCGCGACGCTGCGGGTCGGCGACATGTTTCTGAAGATTGACGCCGATCAGACGCGCACCGGCATCGAGGCCGAGGCGATGGCCCTGGCGCCGGTCCCGACCCCGAAGGTGCTCTGGCACAAGCCGCCCGTGCTCGCGATCGCCGCGGTCCCGGGGACGGCGCTCGGCCGTCTCGGCGAGCCGTCGACCGCGTCGCCTGCGGCGTGGGTCGCGGCGGGTGCCGCTGTGCGGACGCTGCACGACGGTCCGTTGCCGCCCCGGCCCGGCCGGGCCGGCCGGGACCTCGACGAGTTGGCTGCGGAACTCGACGGCGAGTGCGAGTGGCTCGTGACGAACGGCGTGTTGCCCGCCGACCTGGTCACCCGCAACCGCCAGGTCGCCGAGGCCGCGTTCCGGCCGTGGACTCCGGTGTTCACGCACGGCGACCTGCAGATCGCTCACGTGTTCGTCGACGGCGACGAGATCACGGGCATCATCGACTGGTCCGAGGCGGGCCAGGGTGATGCCCTGTACGACCTCGCCACCTTGACGCTCGGACACGAGGAGCACCTCGGCGACGTCGTCACCGGCTACGGCACCGACGTCGACATCGACCTCGACGTGATCCGCGCGTGGTGGTCGTTGCGAAGCCTGCTGGGTGTTCGCTGGCTCGTCGAGCACGGCTTCGACCCGGCCGCGCCGGGCTGTGAGGTCGACGTGCTGAGATCCCGGATGTGAGGAGCGAGTTCACCGATTGCTGCGGGCTGCGGGGCTTGCCCACTACAAGTGACGTACCAGCAACTTTATGAACCCTGGTTGCACGACAGCGTCCTGGACCGGCGCCCGTGACGGTGACTGTCGCCGCCGACGTCGGTTCGGTGGCCGGTCGGCTTGCACGCGTGGTCGGAGCGCTCTTCGCGCAACCGGCAGCTCACCGAAGCGCTGCACCTATGGGGTTCTTACCAGCTCAGCACAGGAAGGATCGCCCCGGAGCCCGGTGCGCCTCCCCTCCGGGATGTGTCCCCTCAGCAGGTCTGCATACCCGGCGCCTGGCCACACTGCGGTGTCGGGGCGCTGATCGTTCAGTCGCGGCTTGTGGCCTGCTTCTTGGACCAGGCGGTGGCGTCCGCGCCGTATCGGACCAGGAGGCGTGCGAACTGGATCCGCTCCTCCGGCGACCAGGCTGCGGTGATCTCCTGGAACGCTTTTCGCTGTTCAGCGGCGAAGCGGTCGCGTTCGGCCGCACCGTGCTCGGTGAGTTCGAGGACGGTACGGCGCCCGTCGGACTGGGACGCCGCCCGGCGCAGCAGCCCGTCCTCGATGCAGGCGGCGACGGTCCGGCTGGCCACCGGCTGAGCGACGCCCATCTCCGCGGCGAGGCCCCCGACGGTCGTCTCGCCCGGCGCGTCGGCGATCACGTTGAGCACGAGGTTGCGGGAGAGGTCCTTGCCGGATGCCGGTGCGCGTCGTCGCAGACGTGACAACGCCGGGCCGATCTGGTCCAGCGCCACGTCGTCAGAAGGCTGTTCGGAGAGGGACGCGCTGCTCATACGACCGAGTCTAGGCCCTTCCGCGCATTTGCATACCTCTAGGCAAGTACATAGCATTGAGTATGTAAATCTTGAACGAGTGGAGAAATGAGGCGGACCGCCATGGCACTCACCGCGATCACCAACGCGCAGGTCTTCGACGGAGAGAAGACGGTAGGCGTACAGACCGTCGTCATCGACGGCGGGAAGATCGCCCGCATCGGTGGCGAGGCTCCCCAGGGCAGCGAGATCGTCGACGGCAGCGGCGCCACACTGCTGCCGGGACTCATCGACGCCCACGTCCACTCCGCCCCCGGCTCCCTGGCGCTCGCCCTGCGGTTCGGGGTGACGACCGAACTGGAGATGCAGGGGATGAACACCCGGGAGAACCGGGGGTCCATCACCGACGACGACACCCTGGCCGACGTACGCTCCTCCGGCTTCGCCATCACACCGCCCGGCGGTCACCCGAGCGAGCTGATGCCCGAAGGCTTCCGGCCCCAGTGGGACCTCCCCCCGGTGATGCCCCTGATGCCGTTCTCCACCACTCCCGAGGAAGCGGCCGCCTTCGTGCCCCAACTCCTCGCCCGCGGCTCCGACTTCATCAAGTTCATGATCGACGACGGCAGCGTGGAGGGGCATCCCGGGCTGCCCTCGCTCGACCAGGCCACCGTGAACGCCGGTGTCGCCGAGGCCAAGAAGTACGGCGCCCTCACCGTGGCCCACGCGCTGACCGCGGAGGCCACCAGAATGGCCGCCGAAGCCGGCATCGACGGCCTCACCCACGTGTTCATGGACCAGCCGCACACCGCGGAGATCATCAGCGTCATCAAGGACGCGGGCATGTTCGTCATTCCCTGCATCAGTCTCAACGCCTCGATGATGGGGATCACCGGCAGCGCACTCGCCGACGACCCCCGGGTCGCCGCCCGCCTCGACCCCGAGTGGGACCAGACCCTGCGCTCCAGCTACAACCGCTACCCGCAGGGCAAGCTCGACGACGTGTACGCCACCGTGCGTGCCCTGGACGCCGCCGGCGTCGACGTGCTGGCCGGCACCGACGCCTCCATGGCCGAGACCTTCTTCGGGGGCCTGGCACACGGAGCGAGCCTCCACCACGAACTGCAGTACCTCGTGGCCGCCGGCCTCACACCCGCACGGGCCCTGCGCGCGGCCACGGCGACCACGGCCCGCCGCTTCCGCCTCAGCGACCGAGGCCGTGTCGCCGAGGGACTCCGCGCCGACCTCCTGCTGGTCGACGGCGATCCGCTCAACGACATCACCGACACCCTCAACACCCGTGCCATCTGGCGCCGCGGCACCCGCCTGGCAGCCTGACCGCCGTACTCCCCCTCGGTGGTGGCACCCCACCCGCGGGTCTGCTGCGGCGGTCCTGCGGCGCGGCTTAGATTCTTCTGGGTTCGGCGGTACGCGGATGTCGAGCGGATGTCGAGAACGCGTCATCGGCTCCGTCCCAGGGGCATCAGCGGCCACGACCGGCCGCATCCAGGAAGAAGGAGAAGCCATCATGGCGATTCAGCGGATGGACAACGTCGGCATCGTCGTCGAGGACATGGACGCCGCCGTCGCGTTCTTCGTGGAACTCGGCATGGAGCTGGAGGGCAGGACGGAGGTCGCGGGCCTCGTCGCCGACCAGTGCACCGGACTCGACGGCGTCCGCTGCGACATCGCGATGCTCCGGACCCCGGACGGACACAGCCGGCTCGAACTCTCGAAGTACCGCAGCCCCGCGGCGATCAGCGTCGAGCCTCGCAACAAGCCGCACAACATTCTGGGCACGCACCGCGTCATGTTCGCCGTCGACGACCTCGAAGACACCGTTGCCCGCCTGCGCCCGCACGGCGCCGAGCTCGTCGGTGAGCTCGCCCGGTTCGAGGACAGCTATCTGCTCTGTTACGTCCGCGGCCCGGAGGGCATCATCGTCGGACTGGCCGAGCAAGTGCGCTGAAAGGCTGGGCGCCGAGGCGCGGGGGCGTGCGGCCGGAGCGGGACACTGACCTCCCTGAGCGGTCCGTCCCGTGGCCCCGACTGGTTGACCAGGGAGGTCCCCCGGCGGCGTCAGCCGTGCGCGGCCTTGCCGTAGAGGGCGGCCGTCTCGATGCCGAGGATCACGCTGTACGACACGTCGGGGGTGTCGCCGCCACCGTGGTAGCCACCGAGGACGCCGATCAAGTGGCCCTCGGCGGTGACCCACGGGCTGCCGCTGGTGCCGCTGCTGAAGCCGGGGCAGCCGATGCGCTGCTGGCCCGCGCGGAAGCGGTTCGTGGTGTTGGTGCAGGTGCGCGGGGCGTCCTCGTCGGAGGGGTAGCCGGTGACGGTGACGCGATGGTCGGGGTCCGCCGTGGTGTCCAGGGTGTTGGCCCCGGTCACGTCCTCGACCAGGCGGCCGTCCAGGGGTTCGAGGACGGCGAAGGCGAGGTCGTGGTCCTCGTCCCCGTCCCGGGCCCAGTGGTCGTCGGCGTAGACGCGGTCGATCGTCCACAGGCCATAGGGGGCCTTGCCGTCGTGGTAGCCGGGGGCGAAGGTGACGCCCTTGCCGTCGCTGAGGCAGTGGCCCGCGGTGGCGATGAGATTGCGGCCCTTGCTGTGCACCACCGACGCGGTGCAGAAGTGGTCGTCGTCCAGGCCGCCTTGAAAGAGGGCGCCGACCCGCGCCGTGTCCGGCGGCCCGGGCCGCGCGGTCGCGGTGACGGCGCGGGGCAGCGCGTTGCCGTCCGCGAGCGCGAGGCACGAGAACAGGGCGCCCACAGCGAACAGCGCCCGTAGGGGCCCGCGCCTCAACCGTACGCGCCTCGCCATCCGTCGCTCCCTCCGCTCGATTTCCGGGAAGCATGCCCGGGGAATCCGAGGATTCTCTGTGACGCCCCGCACAAAAGGTCCTGATGGACAGTGAATACCCGCAGGCGAGCGCGTGAACGGCCGGAGGTCGCGGTGCCGCCCGCCACCGGATCGTGAGGCGCGCGGTGGGGTGTGGGGTGCGCACGCAGCGAACCCCGGACCACCCCCGAAGCACCCGGCCCGGCCACACAGCCACACAAAGGTGTGCCCAGTAGGCGCACAAAGGTTCGCCCGTTCACTCGTCGCGACGCTTCCCCTCTTCGAACGCACGAGGAGAAACTGACCGGTGGCACCGTCGACGGCGCCCGGTCGGCGCACGGCTTCCTGAGGGAGACGCACCGTGAGGACCATCGAACACGTCGTGTCCAGGCACCACCCCGCGTTCGACGTCCCGGCCCTGCACCTGGGTCTCGGCCGCGACGACCACGTCTATCTGGTGATCGGCGGGCACACGGACGGGCAGGCGCTACGGCTCGCGTCGGACGGCTCGGCGCAGCGGTTCGGGCGGGTCGGGTACGCGGTGTTGGCGATCACGGCCGACGCGCAGGGCGTGATCGCGACCGCGGAGGCCCACTATCCGCACCGGATCGACTTCTGGGACAAGGAGTTCAACCGGCTCGGCAGCATCGACGACTTCACCGCCAACAGCACGGACGGCTACTTCGCGCCCTCGGCCGTCGAGGCGGCCCGGTCCGGCTGGTTCTACGCCATCGACCAGCACCGCAGGCAAGTGCTCCGGCTGAAGCCCGGCACCGTGGACAAGCGCATCACCCTCACCGGGCTCGACGAGAACGCCACTTCCAAGAAGGGCCCGGCGGGGTTGCGGGTGGCCGAGGAACTCGGGCTTCTCTACACCGCCTGGCCCACGGCGGCCGGGGCCGGACTCGTCTGTGTCTCGACGCTCGACGGGGCGTTGGTGCGGAACATTCCGGTGCGGCCCGCGGGCTTCACCTTCGGCGGTTACGACGTCGACGACAACGGCCGGCTCCACGTCTCCACCGGTCTGGCGAAGGAACCGGACCGACGGCAGGTGAGCGTCTACGGCCCGCAGGGCCAGTTCGAGCGCAGCGTCACCCTGGACCTTCCCAAGGACCCGTACGTGGTGCAGTACCTCAGGGTGCGCGGCGAGCGCTACTACGTGAAGCGGAACGACCCCAAGTACCTGTTCGAGGTGTACGACCTCGCCGGCGCGCTCGTGCGCCGGGTCGGCGCCGACATCGAGCGGCTGTCCGTGTCGTACGAGGCGGACGAGTGGACGGCGGGCCGGAAGATGCCGCTGACGATCACCCACGACCGGGGCCGGTGGCCGGGCGACCCGCGCCTTCGGGTGTGGCTGCGGCCGCTCGGCGTACCGGAGTTCACCGAACTCCCGCTGGCTGCCGGGGCGGTCACCCCGCCCACCGACGCCCGGGGCCTGTACCACCTGCGGGTGTCACCCGACGTCGCCGGGCGGCTCAGCGACTACGTCGTGGACGGCATCGTCGAGATCCGCACACCCGAGAGCACCAAGGGCTCGCTGTCCCTGATGACCTGCCGGGCCGGCACCGGCACGGGCGGCGTCGAGACGTTCACCGCACTGAACCGCTTCTCCTACGGCCGCGGCGAGCCCATCACTGTGCGCGTCGTGTCCCGCGTGGCCGAGGGCACCCCACTGCCGGGCAGCGCACATGTGCGGGTCCTGAAGGGCGGGACGGAGGTGTACGCCGAGGACGTCACCCTGACGGACGGCAAGGGCCGCCTCGAACTCACCGCGCAGTACACCGCCACGCTGGCGCCCGGACGCTACGTCATCGACGCCCGGCAACTGCCCGGCTTCACCGTCGCCCCGCTCCACCTCGACCTCGGACCCGGCCTCGTGCGACGGCCGGACTTCCACCTCACCTGGTACAGCGACATCTACGCCAACAACCACGCCAGCATCCCCTCCGACCCCCGGGACGTCGTCAAGGACCCGTCGACGCAGCGTCTGCCAGTCTTCGCGGACCTCCCGGACACCGTCGAGGCCCACGTCGCCAGGGCCAAGAAGCTCGGGCTCAACCTCTTCGTCGACCGCCTCGGCTACGTGTGGCCCGAGAGGTTCAAGGACGCCGCCGCCGACTCCGGCATCGTCGACCGGCTGAAGCTGTCACGGATCGCCGTCCACTGGGACAAGGCCGTCTTCGAGGATCCCGCCCGCCGCACCATCGCCGGATACGGCGCCCTCGGCATGGAGGAACAGGCGGTCCTCTACGCCAACGACACCTTCCTGCCCCTCAGCTGGCCGGGCAACCACGACGCCCGCGACCAGGCGGCGCTCGAACGCGACCTGCTGAAGGTCACCGACAGCCTGCACACCTACGCGGCGTTCCGCGGCTGGACCTGGGGCGCGAACTGGTGGGTGGGCGCGATCGGCGCAGGCGCGGCGCAGAGCGAGGGCGAGCGCAAGGAGTACAACGACGCACTGCAACTGGTCGAGCAGCCCGGAGGCTGGGCGCCGGTCCTCGACACCGTCACCGACCGCTCGATCGCCCTCAAGACCAACGCCGGAGCCCGGTTCCGCGACGTCCTGAACCACCATTTCCCCGGCAAGGTCAGCGCGCTGACCGGTCCCTACCGCGCCGCGCAGACCCTGCCCCCGGCCATGTTCGCCCCCGCGGACGAGGTCGACCTGCACTACCAGGGCGAGCAGCTCCAACTCCTCGGCGCCACCGCCCACATGGTCGACTACTACCGGCGCCCGGGCAGACCGGCCTGGGGCCACCCGGAACTCTTCAACGACGACGGCACCGGCGGCATGATCCTGCCAACGCTGCTGCAACAGGTGATGCGGGGCGCGAACGGCACCGGCATGACCGGCGACCAGGGCGCCTACCACCTGGAGGGCATCACCGTCCTCGACGAACGCGGCGGCGGCAGCGGCGGCAGGCCCGGCGAACCCCGCTCCGGCGGCGCGGGCCGCACCTCGATGCTGCGCGCCGCGTTCGACCTGTGCGCCCGCCTGGGGCCCACGACCGCGGGCGCCCGCAACGCCGACCGCGTCGCGATCGTCGTCTCCACCCGCATGCAGCGCCTGGAGACCTGGCAGGGCCTCAGCAGCAGGTACTTCATGCGGCTCTACGAGGCCTACACCGCCTGCCTGTACGCCCACCGCCCGGCCACCTTCGTCTTCACCGAGGACGTCAGCGCCGACGTCCTGCGTGGCTACGACGCCGTCCTGCTCATCGGCCAGCGCATCGACCTGGACCCGCGTCTGCAGACGGCGCTCACCGAGGTGAGCCAGGGGCCGGACGCCGTCCCCGTCTACGCCGACGACAGCTGCGTCCAGCGGTACAAGGACGCCTACCGCGCCCTCGGCACCGCGTTCACCCACGTCGAGAACGACGAGACGCCACAGAGCGACGACGCGTCCTACTACCGCCTGCGCCGCATCTTCCTCGACCAGGCGGCCAAGGTCACCGCCGCCCTGAAGGACGTCGTCGCCCCGGTCGCCGAGTGCGACAACCCCGAGGTGTGGCTCAGCGAGCGCAAGGCCGGGAACATCACGTACATCTGGGCGGTCAACAACACGCTCCTGGACTGGGAGCCGGGCCTTGTCTGGCGGGTGGGCCTGCGGTGCAGCCACCGCGTTCCCGTGACGGCGAAGCTGAAGGTGACGCTTCCCGCGCTGCACCAGGTCGTCGACGTGCTCACCGGGGAGCGGGTCAGCCTGCTGGGCGGGGAGTTCACCGCGGATCTGCGCACCGTCCCCGCCCGGCTCTACGCCGTCGTCCCGCTGACGCACGACCCGCTGCCGCCCCCGGCCGAGTACGCCTTCGGCCCGCACGTGCGCGACATCGCGGTCTCCGCCGACGGCCGCACCGCCGCCCTCAGCGCCTTCAACTGGGATCAGAACCTCTACGGTCTCGATCTCGCCACCGGCACCACACGCTGGCGCCGCCGCCTCGGCCACCACTTCGCCTACGCCCCGAGCGCCCCCGGCGACGGCTTCACCGCACAGGGCTTCGACCTGCACAGCGGCGAGGGCTACCACCTGTACCTGCTGGACGCCGACGGCTCGCCCCGGCGCCGGTTCGCCCTGTTCGGCCTGCCCAAGAAGGCCACCGACTGGACGAAGGGCGAGTGGGGCCACGACTACGGCCTGAACAACTTCGCGGCCGCGCCCGACGGTTCCTGGGTCGCCACCTCCGGCGACCTGGGCCTCGCGCTGTGGGACAACGACGACGGCGAGGCGCGCGAGAGGTGGGCGCACGAGTGGTGGAAGACCGGCGAGCGGACCCCGCTGCGCCTCCTCGCCCTCGACGACGACACCCTCATCACCTTCGCCGCGCGCACGATCACCGCAATCGCCGCCGCGGACGGCAGCACCCTGTGGTCGATCACCACCGGCGCGGGAAGCTTCGGCGGCGGCGTCGTCAGCGGGGACCGGCGCACCGCCGTGATCTGGTCGGACGCGGACGGCGGCCGCGTGTACGTGATCCGCGGCGGCTCCCTCGTCAACACCCTCCCCACCGCCGCGGGCGAGGTCTCCGTCAGCGCCGACGGCTCGTTCCTCGCCGTCACCTCCCGCAACCAGCTCAAGGCGTACGACGCCGATCGCGGGCTGCTGTGGACCTACACCGGGGACGATCTCGTGCGCCGCCCCCGGGTCTCCCCCGACGGCAGCCGCGTCGCCGTCGGCAGCGAACTCGGCACCCTCGCCGTACTGCGGCGCGACGGCGCCCTGCTGGCCACCAAGGACCTCAGGGCGCTGCCGGTTCCGGCCTGGCTGCCCGCCGGCGGTCTCCTCGCCGCGACCTGGACGGGTACGGTGCTCCGCTACACCGCGGGCCTCGACGAACGCTGGCGGACCCGGCTCTCCCCGTCCGAGACCGACATCCGCCCCAAGCTCCTCGCGCCCGACCCGGTTCCGGTGGTCCGCCGCGCGGGCTGGGGCAACACCACGGCGCCCAAGGACCTGACACCCAACCTGATCACGACCGCCCCCGCCCTCCTGGACGTACGCCTCGTCAACCCGACCCGGTACATCGACCTCGGCAAGCAGAACGCGGTCGCCCTGCTCAGCGACGGGCGCGCCGACCCGCCCGCCGACCCGTGGGTGCCTCCGTCGGTCATCGGAGCCATCGGCGTCGTCCCCGGCCAGGAGCTGCTGTTCAACGTCGACACCTTCCGCACGCAGGTGCGGCTGACGGGAGTGACCTTCGTCGAGGACCCGGCCCACCCCGAGTCATGGCTGCGCGACGTCCAACTGCAGTGGTGGGACACCAAGGCCGGGCTCTGGAAGGACGGCCCGAAACTCCTCTCCGACGCGGGCGCCGTGCACAGCCACACGTTCGAGGCCCTGTCCTCCTCCCGCTTCCGGCTGCGCACCACCGGCGGCGGCATCTGGCCGGTGGGCAACATCCGCCTCGGCGAACTCGTCTTCCACGGCACCGTGGTGGGCAACTCCCACCGGGACGTGCTGGCGGGGAACGCGCTCGCTGTCCTCTTCGACGACCGGGAGGACGACGTGCGCGACATCGTGGAGGACAGTGCGGCCGCCGAGATCCAGATCGGTGGCGCCGCCGTCGGGACCAGGTGCCTGCGCCTGAAGAAGGCGGTGGAGCGCTACCCCACGTCGAGGGCCCCCTTCGGACACGCCATGCACGACTGGGACTTCAGGATCGTGGAGAACCCGAGCGCCCCGGGCCAGTACCGCTACCTCCAGTTCGCCTGGAAGGCCCTCAGCCCGAGGACCACGGGGATCAGCGTCCGGTTCGGACCCGCGAAGTCCGCCCCGGTCTTCTCGGTGTCCGTCGGCGACTCGCACTGGCCACCGCAGACGTCCATGGTCGAGAAGCGGATCGAGGGCCCCGTCCCCGCCGACTGGAAGGCCGAACGCTTCGACCTGTGGAAGATCACCGCCGGAGCGGTCAAGGTCGTCGACCACCTCGCCGTGCGCAGCAACGGCGACGGTGCCCTGTTCGACCAGATCCTCCTCGCCCGCACCGAGGCGGACCTGCCGGACCTGCCGTCGCGTACTCGATCAGCCACCGAGTCAAGGTGAAGCAAAATCTCGCCGCATTGGTCCAGGCCTTTACGGGCGCGGGAGCGTGGCAGAGGGGTCCGGAACCACGCATTGGTACGGCCGGCAGGCCTTTCCGCCCGCGTTGACATGCCCACGGAGGGTGGTTCTCTAAGAGGTCTGTACCGCAGGATGCGCGTCCGACCTCCGCCCCACCGGACCCGTTCCCGCATCCGCCCCTGCCCGCGTGCGCCATGGCACGACGTAGGCAGCGGCGGACACCCGGACGCGAACCGAAGGAGAGCCTCCCGACAAGCCCCGGCACCCGGCCTCGGCAGGCCCGGCACGGACGGACGCCTCACCTCCCCCAAGGAGAGCCGTGTCCCCACTCAGATCCCCAGCCGGAACCCACAGGGTCCTGGCCCGCCCCCGACGCCTCATCGCCGTCCTCGCCGTGCTCGCACTGGCGCTGGCCGGACTCACCTCGTTCGCGGCCCCCGCCATCGCGGCCGCCAAGCTCACCGCCACCTTCGTCAGCGAGGGCAGCGGCTCGTCCTGGACCGGCAAGTTCGTCGTGAAGAACAGCGGCGACACCGCCGTCGACACCTGGTCCCTGGAGTTCGACCTGCCCGACGGCGTCACCGTCAGCGACCACACCCACGGCACCGCGGAGGTCAAGGGCAAGCACGTGGTCGTGACGCCCGCGTACTACAACGCCCGCGTCCCGGCGGGCCGTGACACCGAGCCGTACAGCTACAGCTTCCGCGGCAGCGGCCAGCTCAAGGCGCCCACCGGCTGCCTCATCAACGGCGACAAGTGCGACGGCACCGCGGCCATCCCGCCGAAGGCTCCCACCGGGCTGAGCGTCGCCGACGCCACCGCCCGTACGGTCAGCCTGAAGTGGACGGCGGCCGCGCAGGGCGACTTCCCCGTCGCCTCGTACGAGGTCCTTCGCGGTACCACCGTCGTCGCGGCCAGCGCCACCACCCAGGCCACCGTGCGCGGTCTGGAACCCGCGACCGCCTACCAGTTCAGCGTCCGGGCCAAGGACTCGCGCGGCAACGTCGGCGAGGTGAGCGCTCCCGTCAGCGCGACCACCGTGGACCCCGCGACCGACACCGTGCCGCCCACCGCGCCCCGCAACCTGCGCGCAGGCGAGGTCACTTCGAGCACCGTGAAGCTCGCCTGGGACGCGGCCACCGACAACCAGCGCGTCGCCGCATACGACGTCTACCGCGGCACGACCCTCGTGGAGAGCCTGCCCGCCGACACGCTCACCAGCACCGTGACGGGACTGACGCCCGACACGCCGTACTCCTTCACCGTCAGGGCGCGGGACGCCGCCGACAACGCGTCGCCCGCGAGCAACACCCTGTCGGTCACCACCAAGGAGCCCGTCGGTCAGGGCGGCTACGCGAAGGTCGGCTACTTCGTGCAGTGGGGCATCTACGGCAGGCAGTACTTCGTGCGCGACCTGGAGACTTCCGGCGCGGCGGCCAAGCTCGACGTCGTCAACTACGCCTTCGCCAACATCGACCCCAAGAACCTCACCTGCCTCAACGGCGTCACCAAGGGCACCACGCAGAACCCCCAGGATCCCAACCAGGGCGACGGGGCCGGGGACGCGGAGGCCGACTACGGCCGGGCCTTCCCGGCCGGGCAGTCCGTGGACGGCGTCGCCGACGACGGCTGGGGCAAGCTGCGCGGCAACTTCAACCAGCTGAAGAAGCTCAAGGCCAAGCACCCGAACCTCAAGGTGGTCGTCTCGCTCGGCGGCTGGACCTACTCCAAGTACTTCTCCGACGTCGCCAGGACGGACGACTCGCGGAAGAAGTTCGTGAAGTCCTGCGTCGACATGTACATCAAGGGCAATCTGCCCGCGTACAACGGAGCGGGCGGTGACGGCGTCGCCGCCGGCATCTTCGACGGCTTCGACCTGGACTGGGAGTGGCCGGGCTCGCCGGACGGTCACCCCGGCAACCACTGGAGCACGGACGACAAGGCCAACAACACGGCCCTGATCGCCGAGTTCCGCAAGCAGCTCGACGCGCTCGGCGGCAGCCACCGGCTGCTCACCGCCTTCACCCCGGCCGACGCCAAGAAGATCAACGACGGCTGGGACCTCAAGGAGGTCTTCACGTACCTGGACTTCGGCAACGTCCAGGGCTACGACTTCCACGGTGCGGGCAGCGACAACTCCTGGGAACCGAACCGCACGGGTCACCAGGCCAACCTGTACAAGGACGCGCAGAGTCCCTACCCCACCGACTTCAGCATCGACGACGCC
This sequence comes from Streptomyces sp. NPDC058308, assembly GCF_042880275.1. Taxonomy (NCBI): domain Bacteria; kingdom Bacillati; phylum Actinomycetota; class Actinomycetes; order Kitasatosporales; family Streptomycetaceae; genus Streptomyces; species Streptomyces sp. NPDC058308. The sequence goes on along the minus strand of NZ_JBHVZA010000009.1, from coordinate 38,625 downwards.
GTGAAGGTGTACACCGATCAGGGCGTCAAGCCGCGCAAGCTGACCATCGGCTTCCCGTTCTACGGGCGCGGCTGGCAGCAGGTCGCCGACGGCGGCGCGCACGGCGAGTGGCAGAGCGCCAACGGCGCCGCGCCCGGCCAGTTCCAGGAGGAGGCGGGCACCCGCGGCTACGACAACCTCGTCGCCGCCTTCCCGAACCTGACCGTCTACCACGACGAGCAGTCCGTCTCCACGTACGGCTACACCGGGGCGAACGGCCAGTGGTGGTCCTTCGACGACGTCTGGTCCATCGAGAAGAAGACCCAGTACATCAAGTCCAAGGGTCTGCTCGGCGGCATGATCTGGGAGATGTCCGGAGACACCTCGAACAACGTCCTGTTCAACGCGCTGGACCGCGGACTGAGGTAGCTCCCACGAGTCGGGCCGCCCCGGAAACCCCCTCCGAGGCGGCCCTCCCCCTGTGACGTCACACCGCCACGACGTGCGGACCGTGCGCCGACATCGTTGTCAGAACGCGGCACGCACCGTCGTCCTACGGCGTGTAGACGGCGTTGCTGCCGTACAGCTCCCTGGTGAACGCGGAGACGTCGGCGCTGCGGTCGGTGCCGTCGAGGTTGTACGTCAGATAGACGCCGTACCCCTCGCTGACGGTGCGGCGGGCGAGGCCGGCGACCGTGCTCTGCGAGGTCCCGCCGATCTCGACGGCCGCCGGCGACAGCTTCGACTTGGGCAGGGCGATGCCGGGGACCTGCCAGGAGCCGTAGTACGGGTTCCAGGCGTAGTCGAACTTGGACGAGACGTCGACGCCGCCGTAGGAGAGGCGCGACGCGGCCGGGCCGATGTTGTAGAGGCTGATGATCTTGTTCGGCATGTTCGCGCGCAGCGCCGTCACCAGGTTCACGAACGAGCTGGCGTTGGGCTGACCGGTGCCGTTGTTGCCGTACTCGGCGTACTCGTCGTCGAAGTCGATGCCGTCGAGGTTGTACTTGGCCACGGTGTCCGACATCTGCTTGGCGAACGCCGAAGCAGCCTGCTTGGACGGGAAGTTGGCGAAGCCCGCGCCCTGGTGGTTGCCGAGCACCGAGAGGACGACCTTGATGCCCTTCTGCTGCAGCGGCCGTATCTCCGTGGCGGCGTTGTCGAGGACGCGCTGCACGTTCTCGTTGAAGTGCAGGTACGCCGCCTTCTTGCCGGTGTCGTAGTTGATGTTCGCCGCGAAGATCACGGCGACGTCGAAGACGTTGCCGCCGCCGTTGGCGAGGGTGTACTTGCCGACGTTGCGCATGCTGTTGTTGTTCACCTCGACGTATGCCACCGAGGTCGGTCCCTGTTTCGTGGGTGCGGGGGCGGGCGCGGGGGCCGCCGCCGCGCCGGTCGCGGCGGTCGTGCCGAAGGCGAGGGCCGCGACGGCCGAGAGCGCGAGCGCTGCCGTCCGCGCTCTGCGCCGTACCAGAGTGAACATCGTTGATCGGTCTCCCATCGTGTGGGTCGGCGCCCGACCTGTTCGAAAGCGCCGAGTGAGCCCTCAGAGTTTTCCGCTCAAGTGACCGAATCCGGAGAATCACGCGGGAGATCTTCACGATTCCCACGCATCTTGCGGCCTCACACGCGCCGCGCGACCATCATGGAATTTTCAACTACATGGCGTCGTTGCAGGCCTCGAAGGAGGCAGACAGTGGACATGACCTATGACGACCACGGGACGGCGGCCGAGCGCTGGGAGCGTGCGCGGCTGTTCTTCGACGCCAAGGAGTACGTGACGGCGGCGCGGATCCTGGACGCCCTCGCCGACGAGGTGCCCGAGCAGGTCGCCCCGCGTCTGCTCCTTGCGCGCGCCTACTACCACTCGGCCCAACTGCTGCGCGCCGAGGCCGCGTTGCGCGAGGTCCTCGAAATCGACCCGGTCGAGAGCTACGCGCGGCTCATGCTGGGGCGCACCCTGCAGCGGCAGGGCCGCGCGGACGACGCGAGACCGCACCTGCGCATGGCCGCCGCACTGAGCGGGGACTTCGCCCAGGTGTGAGGCCGGTCGGGGCGGCCCTGCGGGGATCGCGCGTGTCCCCTCAGGGCTCGCCTCACGGCCAGAGGGCCTCGGCCACGGCCGCCCCCGCGAACGCCGCGCCCAGGCCCGCGACGACGCTTCCCAGTGCGTTGGCCACCGAGTAGAACCCGGCACCGCGCTCGGCGAGCCGCAGGGTTTCGTACGAGAAGGTCGAGTAGGTCGTCAGTGCCCCGCACAGGCCGGTGCCGAGGAACAGTTGAGTGTGCGAGGTCGCCGCGCCCGCCACGACCGCGCCGGTGACCACCCCGAGGACCAGGCAGCCCACCACGTTGACGGTGAAGGTGCCCCAGGGGAAGTCGGTCTGGTGCCGGAGCTGCACGGCACGGTCGGTGAGGTAGCGCAGCGGGGCGCCGATCATGCCGCCGGCGACGACGAGCAGCCAGTTCACGTGCGCCTCCACGCCATCACGCGGCGCGTCGTCCACGCCGCGCACCACACCGCCGCGATGGCCGCGAGCAGGGTCAGGCCCAGATAGGCCAGGCCGGTGCGGGCCCGGCCGTCCCGTACCAGGCGCTCGATGTCCACCGCGTACGTCGAGAAGGTGGTGAAGCCGCCGAGAACTCCCGTGCCGAGGAAGGGCCGCACCAGCGGGTGCGCCGTCCGCACCTCGCTCACGAGCACCATGAGGACGCCGATCGCCGCGCACCCCACGGCGTTCACCACGAGTGTCGTCCAGGGGAACCCGCCGGTCGCACCCGGCCAGATCGTCGACGCCGCGTACCGGGCCACGGCGCCGACGCCGCCGCCGACGGAGACCGCCGCGAGGATCTGCCACTGGCCCCGGCGGCCCCGCGCAAGGTCGCGGCGCTGCGCGGCCACGGACAGATCGATGTCGGGGTCCGTGGGTTCGTCCACCGCCCCGGGCCGTTGAGCTCCCATGGGCCTACGCTAACCGTCGCCGCCGGTCACCGCGCCGTCGGCTCCTCTCGCCGGCGCCTGTCGTCGGCCCCTTGGGACAAGTGCTCGCCGTTCCGGATCGCGCGCACGAGACCGGCGACGAGGTCCGCCCGTCCGGCCATGGCGTCGACCACCACGTACTCGTGATCCGCGTGCGCGCCGCCGCCGACCGCGCCGAGGCCGTCCAGGGTCGGCACCCCGAGCGCGGCCGTGAAGTTGCCGTCGCTTCCGCCACCGACCGCCCTGCCCACCACTCCGGGCACCAGTCGCTGTGCCACCGCGAACAGCCCGGCGGCCGCCGACTCGGGCATCGGAGGGCGGCCGACCGAGCCCCGGACCGTCACCTGGGCCTGCGCGAGGTGCGGGGTCAGCGCCGCGAAGGCGGTCTCGATCCGGTCCTTCTCCTCGGCGGTCTCGACCCGTACGTCGACGACGACGGTCGCCTCGGCGGGAACGACGTTGTCGAGCGTGCCCGCAGAGGCGACGGTCGGCGTGACGGTCGTGCCGATCTCGGGACGGCCGAGCGCGGCGATGTCCAGGACCTGGTGTGCCGCTTCGACCAAGGCGTTGACGCCCGCCTCGGGTTCGAGGCCCGCGTGCGAGGCGCGGCCCTTGACGGAGACCTCGAACGTGCCGCACCCCTTGCGGCCGGTCTTGAGCCCGCCGCCGTCGGCGGCGCCCTCGAACACCAGGACGGCGCCGCAGGCAAGGGCACGCTCCTCGATGAGCGCACGGGAGGAGTGGGAGCCGACCTCTTCGTCGGCGGTCACCAGGATCTCCACGCCGGACAGGTCCTCCAGCGCCGCCAGTCCGTGAATGGCCTGGACGAGACCGCCCAGCATGTCGAAGACCCCGGGGCCGGTCGCGTGCCCGCCCTCGACCTCGAACGGACGGCGTCCGAGCGTGCCGAGCGGAAAGACCGTGTCGTGGTGGCCGAGGATCAGCACCCGGGGGTCGCCACCGGCCGACCAGTGGACGTGCGGACCGGCTTCGCTCCCGACGAGCAGGGCCTGCCCGCCCAGACGGTTCTCGATGACGGCGGCGACAGCCTGGGCCGAAGCCGTCAGGGCGGCGACGTCGCGCGAGGGCGACTCGACCTCGACGAGCGTCCTGAGGTCCTCGATCATCGCGTCGACACTCACATCGGCGGTCTTTCGCATCATCACGGCGCAAGGGTACTTGGCGCGCCGGTCAAGGATCGTGCCCGGTCAGGAGCCGTCTACGACGGACCCGTTACGACGGACCCGTGCGGCGCGCGGTGGGGGCCGAGACCTTCGGCGGCCACGCGACCGGGTCCAGGAGTCCGAGTACGTAGGCCCGCGCCACGAGGGCCGTCCGGTTCGGTGCCTGGAGACGGCGGCAGAGCCTCGTCAGGTGGTAGTTGACGCCGTCGGCGCCGATGCCGACGGTGCGCGCCACGACCGATGTCGTGGCGCCGCCTGCCACCAGGCGCAGGATGCGGGCCTCCTGCGCGCTCAGAGCGGGGTGGGCGAGCTCCGCCCCGGACCCCTCCGCGTCGGCCGGGGCGGAGCTCGCGGCCCGCTCCGCCCGCTCCTCCGCCACGCGCAGCGTGACCAGCAGGGGCGGGGTCTCCTCCAGCGGGTCGGTGACCGGTTCGACGGTCACCTGACCGTGCCGTGCCGTGCCGCCCGCCGTCCAGGTCGCCTCGACGGGGTAGCGGGATCTGCGGCCGGAGCGCATGGCCTCGTCGAGCTTGCGGAGCTGTCGGCTGTTGGTGGGGGTGAGCAGTTCGAGCAGCAGCCGGTTCGCCACGCGGCCCGGCTGCAAACCCAGGGCCGCGGCGAACGCGGGGTTGGCGACGGAGACGAGGCCGTCCGCGCCGGCGATGGCGGTCGGGGTGGGGGAACGGTCGAGCAGGCTCAGGAAACGCCCGCGCCAGACGGCCGCGTCGGCGACCTTCGCCGTGCTCTTCGCCCCGTCGCCGGGGCCGCTGTCGGGTCCGCCCGGATCACTCACGTACATCACTCCCCGCCCGTCCCGCGCCACCGCCACCAGACACTTCGGCGCTCCGTGCGCAAGCGCCAGGGTCGAAAAGACCCCTACAAGATTATGTAGTTCTCGCCGAGGACCGCGGGCCCGGGCGGGCCACGGTAGGGACGGCGCCCCACTCCTGGGCGCTCAACTCCCCTGCGTCCACGGGAAGAGGCACTGGCCGATGAGCGAAGAACACCCCGTCGAGGTCTGCGGTCTCCGGGACCACCCGGACCTCGTACTGCCCACCGTCGATGTGACGGCGGCCGGACCGACCGCCACCCCCATCCAGCAGTCCGTGGAGCTCGCACGGCGGCACGGCCCCATCTACGTCCGCAGGTACCACGGTCGCGAGACCGTCTGGGTCAGCTCCCTTGAGCTGGTCGAGGAGCTCGCCGACGAGACCAGGTTCTCCAAGGGCATCGGTCCCGCCCTGGAGAACGTCCGCGGCATCGCGGGTGACGGCCTGTTCACGGCGTACGACGACGAGCCCAACTGGGCCAAGGCGCACGACATCCTGCTCCCCGCCTTCGCCATGAACTCGATGCGTACGTACCACCCGCACATGCTGCGCGTGGCCCGGCGCCTCATCGCCTCCTGGGACGGCCGGTTCACGCCGGGCGCGGCCGAGTCCGCGCCGGTGGACGTGTCGCAGGACATGACCAGGATGACGCTGGACACCATCGGCCTGGCCGGGTTCGGCTACGACTTCGAGTCCTTCGGCCGCGCCGAACCCCACCCCTTCGTACGGGCGCTCGTCCGGGGCCTGGCGCACAGCCAGGCGAAACTGGCCCGGGACCCCGCCGGAGCGTACGGCGCGCAGGACGCGGCCTTCGAGGCCGACGCGGCCTTCCTCGCCGAGGTCGTCGACGAGGTGATCGAGACCCGCAAGACGTCGGGCGACACCGGCACCGACGATCTGCTCGGCCTGATGCTCAACTCCCCGCACCCCGAAAGCGGCGAGACCCTGGACGAGGCGAACATCCGCAACCAGGTCATCACCTTCCTCATCGCCGGGCACGAGACGACCTCGGGCACGCTGTCCTTCGCCCTGCACCATCTGGTGCGCAACCCCGCGGTCCTGCACCTCGCGCAGGCCGAGGTCGACGCGCTGTGGGGTGACGAGCCGGACCCCGAGCCGACGTACGAGGACGTGGGCAGGCTGCGTTACGTACGCCAGGTGCTGGGCGAAGCGCTGCGGCTGTGGCCGACCGCCCCCGCCTTCCAGCGCCGGGCCCGCGCCGACACGACCCTCGGCGGGCGCCACCCGGTCAAGGCGGGCCAGAACGTGGTGGTGCTCACGCCGATGCTGCACCGCGACCCGGTCTGGGGCGACAACGTCGAGGAGTTCGACCCCGAGCGCTTCGCCCCGCAGACCGAGGCGGCCCGCTCCCCGCACGCCTACAAGCCCTTCGGCACCGGTGAACGCGCCTGTATCGGGCGGCAGTTCGCGCTGCACGAGGCCACCATGCTGCTCGGCATGCTGGTGCACCGCTACCGTTTCATCGACCGAGCCGGCTACCGCCTGAAGGTCAAGGAGACCCTCACCCTCAAGCCCGACGGCTTCACCATGACGCTGGCCCCGCGCACCGCAGAGGACCGCGTGCGCAGCCGGGCCGCGGTCGCCGAACTGTCCGCGCTCGGCGGCCTTTCCGGCTCCGACGGCGCGGCGGGTGAAGCCGCCACGGGGACGTCGGACGGGCTGCCCACCCGGGCGGCGGCGGGCACCGCACTGACGCTGTTGCACGGTTCCAACTTCGGGACGTGCCGCGAGTACGCCGCCCAACTCGGCGAGTTCGCCGCGGGGCTGGGCTTCGACGTGCGCGTCGCCCCGCTCGACGAGGCGGCCGGCTCACTGCCCGCCGACTCCCCCGTCGTGATCGTCGCCGCGTCCTACAACGGCCGGCCCACCGACGACGCGGGCGCGTTCGTCTCCTGGCTGGGCCAGGCCGCGCCGGGCGCGGCCGACGGCGTGCGGTACGCGGTCCTCGGCGTCGGCGACCGCAACTGGTCGGCGACCTACCAGCGGGTGCCCACCCTCATCGACGAAGGGCTCGCCGGAGCGGGCGCCACCCGCCTCCTGGAGCGCGCCGAGGCCGACGCCTCCGGGGACCTCACCGGCGCGGTGGACCGCTTCACCTCGGCACTGCGCCGGGCCCTGCTGCGGCAGTACGGCGACCCGGAGAGCGTCGGGGAGACCGGCGGCGCGCCCGAGGCCAGGGGCTACGACGTCGTGGAGGTCAGCGGCGGACCCCTGGACGCGCTGGACGCCCGGCACGGCACGCTGGCGATGACCGTCACGGAGACCGCCGATCTCGCCGACCTCACCCATCCGCTGGGCCGACCGAAGCGGTTCCTGCGCGTAGCACTGCCGGACGGCGTGTCCTACCGCACCGCCGACCACCTCTCCGTCCTGCCGGTCAACGACCCGGAGTCGGTCGAGCGCGCGGCAGCGGTCCTCGATGTCGCCCTGGACACGGTCCTCAGCATCCGGGCCCACCGGCCGGGCCGGACCACCCTGCCGCTGGACCGTCCCGTCGCCGTCCGCGAACTCCTCGGCCGGTACGTCGAGTTGGGTGACTCCCCGACCACCGCGCAGGCCACCCTGCTCGCTGAGCACAACCCGTGCCCGCCGGAACGGGCCGCGCTGGAACAACTGGCGGGAGACCAGGCGGCACTGACGGAGCGAAGGGGCAGCCTTCTCGATCTGATCGAGGACCACCCTGCCCTGCGCGGCCGACTCGCCTGGCCCGTGCTGCTCGAACTGTTCGCGCCGGTCCGCCCGCGCCACTACTCGATCTCCTCGTCGCCCGCGGTCTCGCCGGACCACGCCGACCTGATGGTCTCGCTCCTCTCGGCGCCGGACCGCTCGGGCCGCGGTACCTTCCGCGGCGCCGGATCGTCGTACCTGCACCGTCTGCGGCCCGGCGACACCCTCCACGCGCGCGTGCAGCCCTGCCGGGACGACTTCCGCATCGCGGCCGAGTCGAAGACCCCGCTCATCATGGTCGGCGCGGGCACGGGTCTCGCGCCGTTCCGCGGGGCGATCGCCGACCGCCTGCGGCTGCTGCGCGGCGGCGGGCGGCTCGCCCCTGCGCTCTGCTACTTCGGCTGCGACCACCCCGACGTCGACTACCTGCACCGCGCGGAGCTGACGGACGCCGAGCGCGCGGGCGCGGTGTCGATGCGCCCGACGTACTCCGGCGCGCCCGAGAGCGGGCTCCGCTTCGTGCAGCACCGGATCGAGGCGGAGGCCGAGGAGGTCTGGGGCCTGCTGGAGGCGGGGGCGCGGGTCTACGTCTGCGGCGACGGCGCACGGATGGCCCCGGGCGTCCGTGAGGCGTTCCAGCGGCTGTGCGCGAAGCACACGGGCGGCGGGAGCGCGGCGGCCGAGGCGTGGTGGCGGGAGCTGGTCACCGCGGGCCGCTATGTCGAGGACGTGTATGTGGGCGGCTGATGTGTGAGCGGCCGAGGCCCGGCCGTGGTACGGGGTGGAGCCCCCCCCACACGCAACCCCCCCCAGGGGTGAAAAATAATAAAAAAGAACCCCAACTGAACAAAAACACCCCGCAC